>NZ_JASAUS010000013.1:0-97866 GCF_029953005.1 Bradyrhizobium sp. Mp27
TCCGGCGGCTCTTCTTCGTCATCTTCGCTCCTGATTCGCAGCAAGAATCCTCGCCGCTGTCAGGCAGAAAATCCACTCAAGCTACTGTCCGAATTTGCGGGGCCAGCTCTGTTGAACACCTTGCCGCTACCCTCATGAATGACGGTCGGCGGCGGCGGCGTGATCCGCCCGAGCTTGGCTTTGCCAGCGAGGAACTCGGCAACAGTGGTGCCCACGCCGCCCCGCTCGTACGGATAGACCTTGGTGAACTTCTTAATCGTCTCGGCTACCGGCTTGGGATCGCTGTGGTTCTCAAGGAATGACCGGCCGAACCACGCGATGGTGTTAGTGCGGGCGCGTGCGACAAAGAACCCGCCGTCTGGCAGCTCACCACTATAGTCCGGCGGCACGATCAGGTACTTGCCGCCCTCGCCGCGGTCGGGGCCGGGCAGGCCGAGGTCGATAACCCAGCGAAACCAGGCATCCTGCACAGTGCCCAGAAACTTGGGCGGCGTCTCCACCACCATGGGTCCTTTGCTGAGGTCGAGGGTGCCTATAACGTAAATGGTGTCGGCGTTGGCGGTCAGGAACAGCGACTTGGCATCCATCAGCTCGGAGAAGACGATTACCTCGTTGTCCTTTACGCCTATGTCCTGCAGGCCCTTGCGCAACGCGTGGATGCTGACGCCGCGCATGTTGTCCATGAACGCGCGATACGCGTAGGTGAAGTCGAGATTGTCGAAGACTTTCTCGGCGGTCGCCCTGTTCGGCGCGCCATCCTTGAACTCAAGTGTGCCAACGCGGGTCTCGACCTTGTCGGCTGTGGTGATCGATGGTGGAATCGAAGGGGCGGTCTGAGCGACAACAACGCGGGGCAGTATCAGTGTGGCGCAAACGACGATTGCTGCAAGTGGTCCGATCAGCTTCATGGGCCGCTCCCTTAGCAGTTACTAAGGACGGAAATTCCTGACATGCTATCTGACGGAGCTGTTCGTGTAATTTGTGAAAATGTGCGGTTGTTTGAGCTAAATCAATGTACCGATTGTGACACGGCCGCTTTGGGTCAAAATGCGAAGAACGCAGAGTGAGTAAAGTCAGTCCGCTCTACGCCACCAAGCGGACCTCAATGAAAGGTGTCGCCACTTCGCTGATGGGCCACAAGCTGACATCGCTGATGCCATACTCAATCACTTCATCTGCGATGCCCAGCGTGAGCGGTATCGTTACTCCCAGCGCCTTCGCGGTCTTCCGGAAATCAGCGCGCGAATTTGTAGTAAGCGAACGCCCCCGACGTGACCGTAAGCAATGCCGAAGCAATCCAAATCGGCCCCAGCAAAAAGATGGCTATCGCGCCCTGCCCACAGGCACCGCATGCAACCCAAAACAATATTGGAAACAAACATAGCAGGATGACTACGGCAAATCCCGTACTGAGCCAAACGCCTCTCGACCCCCATCGCGCACCCAAAAACCATGGCATGACGGGAAAGCCGAAGGACAGAATAACCAAGAGGGTCATCAGATTGTCGAACATGATTGGCTCTTGGTCGTTAACACGAGGCAGATGGTTCAAGCCCATACGAGAACCGCGCGAGCCCTTGTCATCACTGCTACCCTGACTCCGGGCGCATAAGTCGAATAACAGCAATTGACATTGCCGCTTGACGACCGCCTTGGGTCAAACGGCGAAATTGCCGGAGTGCGTGCCCAGCTCCGCTTCACATCATTAGGCGAACGTCGGATCTGAGAGGACACGCCTGAAGCCGCTTCCTCACTTCGACGGCAGCGCCGCTCCGTCCGCATTGTCCCGCACATGAATGACGGCGATGTCGTCCGCGTAGATCCGCTTCCAGCCCTTAAGCTGATCGAGGATTTGCGGGCCCGGCGCATCGGCGACCAATAGCGTCGCGTCGATCTTGTACTGGTCGAGCAGGCGCGGCAGCAGCTCGGGCTTCTTGCCCTCCGTCGCCTTGAAGAAGTCCATGACGAACTTTTCGCCATAGAGCTCGGCGCGGCCGTCGACGTAAACAGGGACGTCGCGCGAGATCAGATAGCCGCCGAACTGATAGGCGTTGAAGATGCGCTGCACCCTGAGTTTTTCGAGCAGGTCGACTGCCGCAACCGGGGTCTGCGTCATCGTGAACGTGAAGCGATGGTGTCCCATATAGAGCGAGGTCGAGGTCCAGCTCGCGGCCACGATCATGAGCGCGCCGAGCGCGGTGACATAGCGGACCGGCCAGCGGTCGGCGCCGGCGGTGTCCGCCGGCGGGCGGGGGAACATCTCGCCGAGCGGCTTTGCCAGCACCAGCGGCACCAGGAAGGCGAAGGCCTCGATATTCCTGACATGGGTCAGCGCGCTCCAGGTCAGGAACAGGATCAGGAAGATCCGCGGCGCCGACAGCACGAGGCCGCGATAATAGCCGAGCGCGATCAGGCCGAGCAGTGCGCCTTCGAACCCGGTGAAGGTGGCAAAGTTCGCCGGCATCCATTCGAAGATCAGTGTCAGCAATTCGCCGAGGCTGAGGATGTTGGTCGCACCCATCAGCGTCCGCCAGCCGTAAGGCGTGCAGCAGGCAGCGATCAGCGCGCCGACGCCGAACAGCACCCAGCGCATGAACAGCTTCAGCCGCTGTCCCTTCTCGGCATGCTCGACCGCTTCGAGCGAGATCGGACCGATCAGCGCGAGGCCCAGCACGAAGCCGCCATGAAGATTCGCCCAGAGCGCCATCGGCGGCAGCCAAGTCCAGGACGGCGCGCTTCTGCGGTCGGCCGCCGCCATCAGCAGGCCGACCCACGCCACCATGACGGGCAGCGCCAGGATATGCGGACGCGCCAGCACGTGATGGATCGACAGCAGCAGCGCCAGCATCGCGAACAGAACCGCGCGCGGCGCCTCGATCTGCGCGTCGAGCAGATAGACGAAGATCGCAGCCGTGAGCGCCATCCCGATCGCGGTGAGGATGACCGGACCTGCCCAGCCCCATTGCGCGTAGGAGAAGGCGAACAGCACCTGCGATAGCCACGACGTCGAGATCCAGGATTCCCCTGGGCGCGTGAAAGAATAGAAGTCGGTGTAGGGCAGGGCGCCGTGATCGAGGATCCATTGCCCGATCTTGATCTGCCAGAACGAGTCGGAGTCCTGAAGCAGCGTGTCGCCGACGAAGAGAAAGAACAGATAGGTGCCGGCACCAACGCAGAGCGGCAGCAGTGCTCGCGCGCGACTCTGCATCGCAATGCTGTTGGCAAAGGAAAGGGACATGCCGCCTCGTCGTCCTGCTTGTTCTTGTCGGTCGGAGCATGATCCGGACCCGAAGGGCCGCGTTAGCGCAAAGTGTGTAGCGGTTTTCCGAGAAGATCATGCTCAAACAATAACCTGAAGCGCGATGAACGATTCATCTCGTCGTGCTTCAGGCCGAGCGGGCGGCATTGGACCATGCGTGGTCATAACTTCGGGTAAATCGCGCCGCAGCGGCATTGCCGCGGATCGCTACGATTTAACGGATTGTTTTCAATTCTCCTTTACCATCGCCGAATACGTGCAATCCGCTTCGTGTTTCCGCAGTCGAATTAACTGCGGCGCAATTCTTTGCCTCTAGGTTCGGTTCCATGGTCGGGCGGCGCTGGGAAGCCGAAAAGACCAGACCATTTGTCAGCCTCGTGTACTCTTTGGGAGCAGTCTATGAAGAACCTCGTTTCGCGTTTCGTGAAGGACGAATCCGGCGCTACCGCCATTGAATACGGCCTGATCGCTGCCGGCATCGCGCTCGCGATCATCACCGTCGTCAACAACCTCGGCAGCTCGCTGAACACCAAGTTCGGCTCGATCTCGTCCAGCCTCAAGTAAGACCGGACGATCTGAGAGTTTCGAGAGCCCCGTCCCGGACGGGGCTCTTTTCTTTTGTGGGGTGGAGTGAGCCGGAGGGCTGCCCGGCCTGCATAGTTCGCCCGGCGATGCAAAGCATCGTCCGAAGATGCCCGCTTTGGCGGGCTCCTCACCATGAGGGTCTGATATCTTGCCGCGAAACGCGACCTCATCCTGAGGGCCCGCCGTAGGCGGGCGTCTTGAAGGATGGGCCCGCCGGCAAGCTTCCCGGCACGTTCTTCTTCAAAGCCCTCCAGCCGGTGTCACCAGGCTTGGCGCTCCCGTCCGTCCAGCGTGACGTTCTACGCATTTGCATCTTGTCATTCACTTTGAATAGTTGTTCAGTCCTTGCGGGACGATTTGCATCTATTGCAGGGACGACGCGTTCGGCCGCGCGGGGCGTGCGGCTGGCGTGTGGACAGGAAGCGCGCCATGGTTTATCGGCGAACGCATCAAGTGGTGAAGCGCCTTGCGGCAAGGCGCAGTGCGATCCTTGCTGCAGCGCGGGAAGCTGCGGCGGAAGGTGGGATGGCTGCGGTGCAGATCGCGCCGGTTGCGGTCCGGGCCAGTGTCGCGGCCGGAACGGTCTACCGCTACTTCCCGTCCAAGTCCGAGCTGATCTCCGAATTGATAGCCGAGGTGTCGCGCGACGAGCTCGCAGCGATCCGCCGGGCGGCCGATGCCGCGCCCGGCCCATCCTCGGCGCTGGCGGCGGCCGTCACCACCGTGGCGGTCCATACGCTGTCGCAGCGCAGGCTGGCCTGGGGCATCCTGGCCGAGCCGGTCGACGTCGATGTCAGCGCGTCCCGCCTGGCCAGCCGCCGCGAGATCGCCGGCGAGATCGCCGCGCGGATCGACGCCGCCGTGCGTGCCGGCCATTTGCCGGCGCAGGATACCGCGCTCGCCGCCACCGCGCTGTTAGGGGCGCTGCATGAGGCCCTGGTCGGGCCGCTCGCGCCCGACAATCTCGACGATCCCGCCAGGATGCGCGATGCGGTGCAGACCGTGACGCTGCTGGCCCTGCGCGCCGTAGGCGTGATGGATGCCCGTGCCCGCGGTCTGGTGGTGCAGCAGACGCTGCTGCCGACCACGAAAGCGCTGGTCGGAGCCTGAAGAGCAGGGCGCGGCCAGGGCCGAGACCTGATTCCGCTCAGGTCATTGCCTGAGCGCGCCTTTCCACGAAACCCGCGCACCTTCGCCGGCAACGCCGGCTACTGTGCATGGGGTTGTTTTCGACATTTTTGTCTTGGCCCGCACCTGCGGGCCTACAAATTCGCGTCGCCCTCGGGGCCGACGGAGGCGATGCGCACCATGTTGGTGGTGCCGGGGATACCGAGCGGCACGCCGGCGACGATGATCACGCGCTGGCCGGCGCGGACAAAACCGTCGCGGAAGGCGATCTGGCCGGCGCGGCTCACCATGTCGTCCTGGTCGCGGGCATCGTCCGCCACCACGCAATGCACGCCCCAGACGACGGCGAGACGGCGTCCGGCAGCCATGTTCGGCGTGATCGCCACGATCGGCGGCTTCGGCCGCTCGCGGGCCACGCGCACGGCGGTCGAGCCCGAGCTGGTCCAGCAGATCAGCGCCGGCAGGTCGAGCGTCTCGGCGATCTGCCGCGCGGCGTCTGCGATGGCGTCGCCGGCGGTGGTTTCCGGCGCGGGGCGCTGCGCGGTGATGACGGAACGATAGGTGGGGTCGCGCTCGACCTCCTCGCCGATGCGGTTCATGGTCGAGACCGCCTCGACCGGGAATTTGCCGGCCGCCGATTCCGCCGACAGCATGATGGCGTCGGCGCCCTCATAGACGGCGGTGGCGACGTCGGAGACCTCGGCGCGGGTCGGCACCGGCGACTGGATCATCGACTCCAACATCTGGGTTGCGATCACCACCGGCTTGCCGGCGCGACGCGCCATGCGCGTCATCTGTTTCTGCAGGCTCGGCACGCGTTCCAGCGGCAGCTCGACGCCGAGGTCGCCGCGCGCCACCATCAGCGCGTCGGAGGCGTCGATGATGTCGGCGAGACGGTCGATCGCCTGCGGCTTCTCGATCTTGGCCATGACAGCGGCGCGGCCGCGGATCATCTTCTTGGCCTCGATCACGTCGTCGGCGCGCTGCACGAAGGACAGCGCGATCCAGTCGACGCCGGTCACCAGCGCGGCCTCGAGGTCGGCGCGGTCCTTCGGCGTCATCGCCGAGACCGGCAGGTCAGTGTCGGGCAGGCTGACGCCCTTGCGGTCGGACATCCGGCCGCCGACCACGACACGCGTCACCGCGTGCTCCTTCGAGGTCTCCTCCGCGATCAGGCGCACCTTGCCGTCGTCGAGCAGCAGCGAATGGCCGGGCCTGAGTGCAGCGAGAATCTCCGGATGCGGGAGATTGACGCGCGTGGCATCGCCCGGCGTCTTGTCGGAATCGAGCGTGAAGATCTGGCCGTTCTGGAGCTGGACCGCACCTTCGGCGAAGGCACCGAGCCGGAGCTTCGGGCCCTGGAGATCGACCAGGATGCCGATCGGCCGGCCATAACTGCTCTCGACGTTGCGGATCGTCGCGACCAGCTCCCGCATCTTGTCATGCGGGGTGTGGCTCATATTGATGCGGAACAGATCGGCGCCGGCCTCGAACAGGCGGCGGATCATCGCGAGGTCCGAAGAGGCAGGTCCCAGGGTCGCGAGAATCTTGATACGGCGAAGACGCCTCATGGCTTATTTCCAGACGGTGGCGAGGGGGCTGGCGGAAGGCCAGGCGCGGCGGGGGGCGTACCACCGGGCGGACTATTGGGCAAACCCGGAACGCCGCCACCCGGGCCGACAGGGCCCGGCAGGCCGGGCACGCGCTGCTGCTGTGACGGCTGCTCGTTGGCGTCGGTGAGCTGAACCGTCCAGGCCCGCTGCTCGCCGGTATCGACCTCGAAATAGCCGGTCCGGTCGTAGCCGCGCGCGAGGCAATCCTCGGTGCCGCGGATGGTGAATTCCTTGTCGCGCGAGCACATGAAGGCTTGGCCCGACCATTCGCCGCCGCGGTCATAGTCGATCGCGTAGATGTAATAGTAGCGGGCGACCAGCGTTCCCCGCAGCAGGGTCTCGCAGGAGCGGGACGAAATGTTCCACCAGCCCTCGGTGGTCCAGCCCTCGGCATCCTTGTAGCCGAGCGCAATGCCGACCCGGCTCGAGGTGTTGTTGCAAAGCCGGAAGTCGGCGGAGGCCGGGCTGGCCCAGAGGCACAGCAGGCCAACCACCAGCACCGGGACCAACCGGGCGAGCAGGCGAAGGGGGGCGCGGGGAGATTCGGCGATCATTGTCGCGGAACGTATACCAGATGATTGACGATTTGGCGTAGGGCCGGGGGCACCGGCCTTCGGGTTGGCTCTGGCGCCGTTTGCGCCGCGATGTGGCAAAATCTGTGACAAGGACCCACCTGATCCCGTAAGGGTGACCCCCATCGGGGGCAGAACCAATTCAGGCCGAAGGGATCCAGCCATGGCAATCGACGACAAAACCAGAACGGAGCTCGAGGCGGCCGCTTTCCGGCGCCTGGTCGATCATCTGAAGACGCGGACCGACGTCCAGAACATCGATCTGATGAATCTGGCCGGCTTCTGCCGCAACTGCCTGTCCAACTGGCTCAAGGACGCCGCCGACGCGCAAGGCGTGAGCTTAAGCAAGGACGAGAGCCGCGAGGCCGTCTACGGCATGCCCTACGAGACCTGGAAGTCGAAATACCAGGGCACGGCCACGCCCGAGCAGGTCGAGGCGATGAAGAAGGTTCATCCCGGGCACTGAACGGCCTCGCCGGCAGTCCGGCGGTGAGTCGCACCACACAACAGCTTTCTTCGCTCCGCCGCAGGAAGGTGTGGGCGCGCTGTGGACGAGCGCGATGCTGCCTTGAACGCGAGAGCCGCGAACCCTAAGGGTCAACCAGCACGCGCGGTGAGGATGCCGGCGTCACCTCGTTTTGCCAGTTCCATTGGGAGTACCAAGATGGCCACCTCCGCCGCCGTCCGCGACGATGAGCCCGCGACGAAATTTGCCAAGGACCAGCTCAAATCCATCATCGAGCGCATCGAGCGGCTGGAGGAAGAGAAGAAGGCGATCTCCGACGACATCCGCGACGTCTATGCCGAGAGCAAGGGCAATGGCTACGACGTCAAGGCACTGCGCACCATCGTGCGCATGCGCAAGCAGGACCCGAACGAGCGCGCCGAGGCCGAGACGATCCTCGAGACCTACATGCAGGCGCTGGGAATGCTCTGAGGCCCCGCTGTCGTCCTGGCGAAAGCCAGGACCCATAACCACAGGACGTGGTTATTGCGGCGGCCGGCAGTTGCATTATCGTTGCGCGGGATTGATACCGCGCTTCACCGATAGATCCCGCGGTATGGGTCCTGGCGTTCGCCAGGACGACACCGGTGTTGTGGCTTCATCGGGAGAGACGCTGTGACTGCGCCGCCGCTGCCGCGCGAGGTGGACCGTGCCTTCCTCGCCCTTCCGGCGCCGATCGGCAAGCGGCTACTCCAGGTGCGTGCGCTGATCTTCGCGACCGCTGCGGCGCATCACGATGTCGGCAAGCTCACCGAAACGCTAAAATGGGGCGAGCCGGCTTACCTGACCGATGAGACCGGCAGCGGCAGCACGATCCGGCTCGGCCGCCTGAAGGACTCCGACCACGCTGCCATTTTGTTCAACTGCAAGACGACGCTGGTCGATACGTTCCGCGAGCGCTTTCCCGATGAGTTCGAATATCGGCAGACCAGGGCTTTGCTGTTGCCCCTATCCGGCGCGCTGCCGAAGCAGGAGCTCACCGTCTGCCTCTCGCTGGCGTTGACATATCATCTGGATCGGCGGGTCAGGAAAGCGAGATAGAAGCTGCAGGCTTCGACACTGTAGTCTTGGAAGTGGCGAGCACGCCATTGCGCCGGTCCGGCACGCAGCCTCGATCCGCAAGATTGTCGGTCTCGGTCTCAATTGCCGCGTCCGCGTTTGGCGTCTCGTCGGGCCTGCGCCCGCTTGTTGGCCTGCGAGACTCTTCCGATTTTTTCCGGTGGGAGTTTCTTGATCCGGCGACGGCTTGGGATGGACCGCATGCCGTCCTGCGAAGTTGGGGTCGTCTGCGGGCGAGAAAACTGACGCGCCCGACGGAGTGCTAACGCCCGTCGCGCCGCTTCCCCCCCGAGTTCCCGTCGTGCTTCAAACTTTCGGATGCGCCTCAGCTCGTTCTTGACGCGCTTGATGGCGGCAGCGAAAACCGATTGGCGCCGGTTTGCATGCTCTGCCGTGCCGGAGAAACTCTTGCCGCGCGGGTCGCCTGTTCCCTTTGTTTCGCGGCGTCGATGCCGCGACAATGTACGCTCCCTGTCGCGCAGATCCCGAAGTCGGGCGCGAAGGCTCTCAAGTCCATCGCGCTCCATCTCTCCGACCACGGGATGGTGCGTACTCAATATGACTTCGCGCTCGTCGTGGTTCAGAAGGCTGAGCTCAGACTTGCATGGAACTGACATCGCATGCTCCTACTTCGCTGTGGCGACTTCCCTTGAGATGCCGGCGCCGCTGCGGAAACGCGGAACACCAAGGCAAACGCAATCGCGTCCTCGGACTTTGTCATCGCGTCCGTTCTGGGCGCATTGCCACAATGCGCGTTTGGAATGCGTAGCGATACCGGGTGGATTACCCGTTGGAAGTGGGGGAATCTCCCTTAGTGCAGATGCGCACCAGGCCGGGACGACACTTGAGCGTGTGGCGCTGTCGTGCCCCAGGGATTGCGCGGAGCCTGTCATCGGGCGGCGCTTCGCGCCGACCCGTTGGCTTCATCCCGGCTTGCGGGACTACCGAACGGCGTGAGGGGAAAGATCTCAGCGCAGCGCGGCGGTGCGCATGACGAACGACGTCGTCTCGAGCTTCGCGGTCGCGCTGCCCGTAAAGCTGTCGCAGGACAGGCCCTGCATCGGATCGTCGGCAAAGCCCATCGCGATCACCGCCTGCGGCTTGACGAAATAGCCGCGCAGGGCAACCGTATCGAGCTCGCCCATCAGCGTGACCGACATCGCGCGGCTGGCGCTCGGCGACAGCATCACGATCTTGAGCCAGATGCTTTCGCCTCTGGCGGCGGAGAGGCGGGTCGCGGTTGCGATCCTGCCGTCGATGCTCTTGCCGACCACCGTGTTGATCTCGGTCGCGGGCGCAAGGCCGCGCGTCGCGGCAACGGGGCGGCCTGTGCGCGGGACCGGCGCGGAGGCGGCGACGACGTTGGCGCGGTCGACCGGGGAGGCGGACGCCGGCGCATAGGCCAGCGCCTGATAGGCCGCGCTGGAGACGCTCGCGGTCGCTTGCGGCTCGGTGGCGGCGGCGAGCGCCTGGCGGGCCTTCAGCGCCGCCACTTGAGCTGGCGTCGCCTGCTGCGGGGTCGCAGGGGTATCCCAGAAGCCGCGGGCATTGATGATGTCGGCCGGGGTCTCGGGCTTGCCCTCAACAGATTTGCCGGCCGCCGGCTTGTCAGCCACGGGCGCGGGCTTCGGCTTGGGCGCTGCAACGAGCTGCGCATCGGCCGAAGCGAGCTGGATCGCAGCGGCGATCTGCGGCTTGGCGCGCGGGGTCGGCACCGGATCGGCCGGCTTGGCCGCGGCGGCAACCACGGTCGGCGCAACAGGCTTCGCGGCCGGGGCGGGTGCGCTCTCGTCATCCTCGTCGCTGCTCGTGGCGGCCGGAGCCGACTTGCTCCTGAACAGGGCGGCAAAGAAACTCGGCTTGCTGCCGGAATCGTCGCTAGTGCCGCGGCGCTCGATGTCGGCCTTGGCCAGCTCATAGCCCTTCAGCGGCGTGCCGTCGGTCGGGACGTGGACCGTGCGGCCATCCGGGAACACGCGGGCGAGCTGGTCATGCGTCATGCGCGGCCAGTGCCGGATGCTGCCGGTATCCAGATGCACGAACGGCGAGCCGGACGTCGGATAGAAGCCGACGCCGCCGCGCTGCAGGCGCAGGCCGGCGAAGCGGATCTGCTCCAGCGGCACGCCCGGAATGTAGAAGTCCATCGCATGCCCCAGCATGTGCTGGCTGAAGCGCGCCACGCCCGAAGAGCGGCGGCGGAGCATGGCGTTGGTGGCGGGGGAGCGGTAGGAGGAGATGATCTGGATCGGCTGCTTGCCGTCGACGTCGCGATAGACTTCCCAGAGGATGTCGAACAGGCGGCGGTCCATGACCGTTTCGTCCTGGGTGCGCCAGTCGCGCAGGAAGTGGTTGAGCTGCTTCAGCGCGACCTCGTCGAAGCGGCCATCGCGCTTGAAGGTGACGGTGAGGTCTTCGCCGGAATGGGTGTGGTGGAACGAGAGCGTCTTGGTCTCGTTCAGCGCGGCGGCGTCATGGACCGAGCCCGCGGCAGCAAGCAGCAGTGCGGAAGCGAGGCCGATCCGGGATCCGGCCTTCACTCCCGCATGGGACAACGACAGCACTGCGAATTTGCGTGCGAGACCAGTCAGCACGAATGAGCCCACCCAGTCGACGAGCGTTCAAAATGGACTCTCCCGGCAACCCCGTTAGCGCGCGAAAGAGGATGAACGCTTTCTTAAAGCGAGAAGGTTAATTCGAGGTTGACCTTCCCGACCCCAAACCAAGTCAGAACACGAACCTAACCGGCTCAGTGTGGCAAAAAAACGCCCGCTGCCGGAGTTCGGGTCGAGAATGGTTAACGTTAAGCGACCCCATCCAGGGGGATGAGGTCGCTGATCTTACTAGAGAATTTCCGGCAAAATCCTGTCGGGGAGGCCTCAGCGGGTAAACACCCGCTGCTGCTGCGGCCGCCGGCCGACCGGAGCCGGCGGCGGGGCCAGGGTCGGGGCCCCGAACAGCCGTTCGAAGAAGTTCGGGCCCGACGAGCCGAAGCTGCTGCCACCGTTGTTGGCGATCGCCACGCCCGAGGGCAGCGTCGTCGCCGGGCGCGAATAGCTCGGCTGGGAGTGTGCGACGACGTTCTCGAGGTCCTTGCCGCGGCCGTTCTTCAGGATGTTGATCATGGTCGCGTCACGGCCATAGACGTCCTTGCGGATCTGCAGCTTGCCGCCATCGTCCACGAACGCGGTCTGATAGGTGATGTTGACCGGGATCGGCGTCGGGAATTTCAGGTCGATTTCGCTCTTGCCGTACATGCTGCGCACGCGCTCCGGCGTGTACTTCTCGTTCGGCATGGCGATGTTGAGCAGCACGGAGGCGTATTGATCCGGATTCTGCACGCGCATGCAGCCATGGCTGAAGGCGCGATCTTCCTTGGCGAACAGGTTCTTGTCCGGCGTGTCGTGCTGATAGACCAGGAACTTGTTCGGGAAGTTGAAGCGGATGCGGCCGAGCGCGTTGGCTTCACCGGGCGGCTGCGAGATGTGCACGGAGCCGTCGCGGTTCTGCTCGAGCTTGAGGCCCATGCGCTGGAGCACGGTCGGGTCCTGCTGAAGCGCCGGCAGGTATTCGTTGTAGACGATCGACGGCGGCACGTTCCAGGTCGGATTGACCGTGATGTACTTCATCGTCTCGGTCAGCAGCGGGGTCGCATGCGTGCCCGGCTTGCCGGTGACGACGCGGGTGGTCCAGACCTGCTGGCCGCGCTGCATCACCTTCAGCGTGTAGTCGGGAATGTTGAGGATGACATAGGCATCGCCCAGCGAGGGGACGCCGAGGTCGCGCGGCAGCCAGCGCCAGCGCTCCATGTTCACCAGCACCGTGTCGATCTGCTTGTCGCGCTTCGGGGTGTTGATCGCCTTGACGGTCTTGTCGTCGAGGATGCCTGTTACCTTCATCTCGGCGCCGCTCTGGAATTTGCGCACGGCTTCGGCGACGGTGGCGTCATAGCGGGTGTCGCTGGCGTTCTCGGCGAGGCCGAGCTTGGCGCGGAGCTGCGGCACGCGCGGATCTTCGACGACGATTTCAGCCTGCTTCTTGCCCGCCGGAGTGTATTTCAGCGCCGGACCGTCGGCGATCTCGATCACCGGGCCGCTGCCCAGGCCGCGCAGCTCGGCGAGCTTGGCCTTCAGCTCCTTGTAGAGCTTCTGCGGCGGGTTATAGCTGTCGAGCGCTGCGGAGGCGTCGGCCGCGGTCGTGACCTTGGCGAGCACCTCGCTCGGATCAACCGGATGCTCGGGATAGAGGATGTCGCCGCTGACCTGCGACCAGTGCATGCGGCCGCTCTGGGCCTGGCGCGCATAATCGAACATGCTGGCGGTGAGCTTCAGCTCGGCATCGGCGAGCGCATCGGGCGTCGTGGCGGCGGCGAAATCCGGCACCGGGTAGTCGGCGGGATTGAGGCCATCGGAGGCAGCATCCTTCAGCCGCGCGATCACGCCCTTGGCCGCGGCGGTCAGGCTGCCGGCCTGGGTCCAGACCGGCGCAAAGTCGCGTGCACCGTAAAACTTCTCGATCGCGGCGCGCTCGTTCTTGCGGTCGAAATGGCGCGAGGTCTTGGCGCCGATGATGTCCTTGAGCTTGTCGGCGACCGGCTGGTCGGCGGCGGGAACGTTGCTCGCGGCCTTCACGGGCTCGGCGGCCGGAGCCGCAGCGGGGGCCGCAGGCGCGGCCGGCGTTGCCGTCGCGGTGTCGGCCTTTGCCGGTTCGGATTTGGCAGGCTCGGTCTTCGCGGCCTCGGACTTGGCGGGCTCGGTCTTGGCGGGCTCGGTCTTGGCGGGCTCGATCTTGGCGGTTTCGCTCTTCGGCGCCTCAGGTGCAGGCGTGGTGGCGACGTCGGAAGGCTTGGTCTCGACCTTGTCGGGGGCCGGTGCGGCTTCGGCCTTCACCGGCTCCTTTGCGGAGTCCTGAACCGTTGCGGTGGTGTCGAGCTTGATGTCGGATGCGGTCGGGGGCGGAACGTTTGCGGGCTCGGGGCGCGGGATCGCGGCTTCGATCGCGAGCTCGGCGGCGCTGCTGCGCGCCTGATCCTGCGCCAGGGCCGAGCTGGCCGATACCGTGAGGAAGGTCGCCGCGACCGTCATCAAGACGCGGTCAAAGCCCGCACGGTGGTTCAAACAGTCACGCATTGTGTCGCACCCCTCGGGTGAACTGTCCCTCGTGGAACAGCTTCATTATCGCCTAATGAGCTTCGGGCTAAACTGCGCCGGCCGCTCGAAAGTTGCACGCCTGCACGCAACGATTCATACGCGGACGAACGAATCCTACGCAGACGATATACAGGCCCCGTTTGGGCGGCCAGCGCTACCCGGGACAACTCACGACAAACTGACTTCAAGAAAGCCCGTTTGCAACGGATTGTGCGGCTTTGGCAGACGCTTTTCCATGTGTCTGTCACTTCCAAGTCACGGTTCACGTCGCAGCCGGATTTTGCCGTAATGCGAAGGGCTTGCGGCGTCATCGCAACGCCGGGCGAACCTCCGTTCGCATGAGGCTCAGGGCGTCTCCTCGCCGCTTTTACCGCCATGTCCGGGAACCCCGGCTTCGTCGAGCTTGCGGTAGAGGGTGGACCGGCCGATCTTGAGGCGGCGGGCGACCTCGGACATCTGCCCCCGATAATGCGAGATCGCGAAGCGGATGATCTCGTTCTCCATGTCGTCCAGCGGGCGGACGTCGCCGGTGGGGGTCAGCATGGAAAGGGTGCCCGCCAACGGCAGCGGCGCGATCGGTATTTCACCACCCGACACCACCGAGGGCGCCGCGATCGGCTCGAGCATCAGCGGCGCGGTCGGGATGTCGGCCTCGAGATGCGGCTGCGGGGTGAGCAGGGGGAAGTCGGCAAGGTCAAGCTGGTCGCCCTCGCTCATCACCACCGCGCGGTAGACCGCGTTTTCGAGCTGGCGGATGTTGCCGGGCCAGTCGAGCTGGGCGAGGTGCGCCACGGCCTCGCCGCTGATGCCGGTGATGAGGCGGTTCTCCTCGGCGGCAAAGCGCGCCAGGAAATGCCGGAGCAGATGCGGGATGTCCTCACGCCGCGCCCGCAGCGAGGGGATCGTCAGCGGCAGCACGTGGAGCCGATAGAACAGGTCCTCGCGGAAATGGCCCTGCTTCACCCGCTCCAGCAGCCTGCGGTTGGTCGCGGAGATGATCCGAACGTCGACCTTCAACGGCTTGCGCCCGCCGACTGCTTCGACCGCGCCTTCCTGAAGTGCGCGCAGCAGCTTGACCTGCGCGGTGAGCGGCAGCTCGCTGACCTCGTCCAGGAACAGCGTGCCGCCATGAGCCTCGACGAACTTGCCGGTGTGCCGTTCGGTGGCGCCGGTGAAGGCGCCCTTCTCGTGACCGAACAGGATCGACTCGACCAAATTGTCGGGGATCGCGCCGCAATTGACCGCAACGAACGGCTTCGCCTTGCGCTCGCCGCTGCCATGGATGGCGCGTGCGAACATCTCCTTACCGACGCCGGACTCGCCCTCGATCAGCACGGGGATCGACGAGCCCGCGGCCTTCTGCGCGGCGCGCATCACGGCCGCCATCGCCTCGGCGCGGGTGATGATGTCGGAGAAAGTCAGCCGGCCCTCGCGGCTGTGACGGATGCGCTGCAACTCGCCCTTGAGCGCGGAGGCATTGAGTGCGTTGCGCAGAGAGACCTGGAGCCGTTCCAAGCCAACCGGCTTGACGACGAAATCGGCCGCGCCCGCGCGCATCGCCGAGATCACGTTGTCGATGCCACCATGGGCGGTCTGCACGATGACGGGGACGCCGATGCCGGCCTCGCGGATTTTCGCCAGCACGCCCAGGCCGTCGAGGCCGGGCATCACGAGATCGAGGATGACGGCGTCGATCGCCGGTGCATCGGGGGCGGTGAGGGCGGCGATCGCGGCGTCGCCGGAGTCCACGACGACCGTCTCATAGCCGCATTTCTGCACCATGTTCTCGACCAGCCGGCGGGCTACAGCGTCGTCGTCGGCGATCAAAATACAGGCAGCCATGGTGTTCCCCGCACGCTACTACTATCTGTCTCGAATCGGGTCACTCTGGCCGAAGCCGATTAACGCACTCTTAAACCTTGATGCCCCCGCCCGCCGTCGCGCTTGTTGAACACAGGTTTCCCACACAATGAATTCGCGCTCCAAATCCGCTCTCAAGAAATCTGCGTCCAGCAAGCCCGCTCTCCGCAAGCCAAGCACCAGGAAATCCGCCGCCAAGGCAAAATCCTCCAAATCTTTGCCCGCAAAGCCTGCGGGCAAGACCGGCAGGCTTCCGGAGTGGAACCTCGCCGACCTCTATTCCGGGATCGATGCGCCGGAAGTGGCGCGCGATCTCGAAAGGATGGACGCCGATTGCGTCGCGTTCGAGACCGACTACAAGGGCAAGCTCGCCACAGGGACAGCAAACGAAGATGGCGGAAAATGGCTCGCCGAGGCGGTGCGACGCTATGAGGCGATCGACGATCTCGCCGGGCGTCTCGGCTCCTATGCCGGTCTCGTCCATGCCGGCGACAGCGTTGATCCCAAGATTTCAAAGTTTTACGGCGACGTCTCCGAGCGGCTGACGGGGGCGTCCACGCATCTCCTGTTCTTCGCGCTCGAGCTCAACCGCGTCGATGACGATATTTTGAACCGCGCGATGCAGGCCGCCGAGCTCGCGCATTACCGTCCCTGGATCGAGGATCTGCGCAAGGAGAAGCCGTACCAGCTCGACGACAAGCTCGAGCAGCTCTTCCTGGAGAAGTCGCAAACCGGCTATTCCGCCTTCAACCGGCTGTTCGACCAGACCATCTCGGGCCTGCGCTTCAAGGTCGGCGCCAAAGAGCTCGCGATCGAGCCGACGCTCAATTTTTTGCAGGACCGCGACGGCGCCAAGCGCAAGGCCGCGGCCGAAGCGCTGGCCAAAACCTTCAAGGCCAATGAGCGCACCTTTGCGCTGATCACCAACACGCTCGCCAAGGACAAGGACATCTCCGACCGCTGGCGCGGCTTTCAGGATGTCGCGGATTCCCGCCACCTGAACAACCGCGTCGAGCGCGAGGTGGTGGATGCGCTGGTCGCCTCGGTGCGCGCGGCCTATCCAAAGCTGTCGCATCGCTATTATGCGTTGAAGGCGAAGTGGTTCGGCAAGAAGCGGCTGGCTTATTGGGACCGCAACGCGCCGCTGCCGTTTGCCGCGACCGACGTCATCGGCTGGCCCGATGCGCGTAACATGGTGCTAACGGCCTATCGCGGTTTCTCGCCCAAAATGGCCGATATCGCCGAGCGCTTCTTCACCGACCGCTGGATCGACGCGCCGGTGCGTCCGGGCAAGGCGCCGGGCGCGTTCTCGCATCCGACCACGCCGTCGGCGCATCCTTACGTGCTGATGAACTACCAGGGCAAGCCGCGCGACGTGATGACGCTCGCGCATGAGCTCGGCCATGGCGTGCACCAAGTGCTGGCGGCGAAGAACGGCGCGCTGATGGCGCCGACGCCGCTGACGCTGGCTGAGACCGCGAGCGTGTTCGGCGAGATGCTGACGTTCCGCCGGCTGCTGGCGCAGACCAAGAGCGCGAAGCAGCGCCAGGCGCTGCTCGCCGGCAAGGTCGAGGACATGATCAACACCGTGGTGCGGCAGATCGCGTTTTATTCGTTCGAGCGCGCGGTCCACACCGAGCGCAAGAACGGCGAGCTCACCGCGACGCGGCTCGGTGAGATCTGGCTGTCGGTGCAGGGCGAGAGCCTCGGGCCGGCGATCGAGATCAAGGCGGGCTATGAGAACTACTGGATGTACATCCCGCACTTCATCCATTCGCCGTTCTACGTCTACGCCTATGCCTTCGGCGATTGTCTCGTGAACTCGCTCTACGCCGTCTACGAGAATGCGGCCGAGGGCTTCGCCGAGCGCTATCTTGACATGCTCGCCGCCGGCGGCACCAAGCATTATTCCGAGCTGCTGCGGCCGTTCGGGCTCGATGCCAAGGATCCCAAATTCTGGGACGGCGGTCTCTCGGTCATCGCCGGGATGATCGACGAGCTCGAGGCGATGGGCTGAGGCGAAGCGCGAGTTCCTTCCCGGCGCACGGAATGCGGGTGTCGCAAGTTTTTGCGGCCCCAGTTCCATCCATGGGCGCGGGCGACCTTCGCGGCGGAGGCCGGCAATTTGCTACGTGCGATTGAACGTTCGCGCGGCCCGCAAGACTAACTCAACAGATACTCGGAAATGATTTTCTACTATTGATTGTGGATTGATCGGTTTCTCCCTGGGGAGGCACCCATGCTCCATCAAGGGCCCGCCACGCCGGTTCCGATGGCGAGAAATGCTGCCGCCGTCGATCAGGAAACGCCCTGGTGCGAGAAGCACCATCAGATCGTCTGCGATGAGACCGAGGCGATCAACACCCGACGCGAGCCGGAACGGCGCCTCGATGCCGACGGCCTGCAACCCTGCCAGTTGCTCGACGTCGTCGGGCTTGCGTTGTCCGGCGGCGGCATTCGCTCGTCGGCCGTTTGCCTCGGCGTGCTCCAGGCACTGAACCACCACAATCTGATCGGCCGGATCGACTATCTCTCCACGGTGTCGGGCGGCGGCTATATCGGCACCTCGCTCAGCGCCACCATGACGACCGCACGGCGCTTTGTGTTCGGCGAAAGACCCGCTGGCGTAACCGTCACGTCCGCCGAGATCAGCGATACGCCGTCGGTCGGACACCTGCGCAACTATTCCAACTATCTGATCCCTGCCGGGGCCCGCGATCTCCTGACCGGAGTTGCGATCGTCGTGCGGGGACTGGTCGCCAATATCGGGTTGACGCTGCCCATCGTGCTGCTGCTTGCCGCCATCACCATCTGGTCAACGCCGCTGCGGAGCTGCCTGACGGATGCGAACATCTTCGGCATCAGTCTCAACAACAGGTCGTTGTGCGAGCTGCACGATTTCAGCGACATCGATCGTTATGGATTCAGCACATTCGGCCTGGTCGTCGCGCTGGTGATGTTCGCTTGCAGCGGGCTCGCCTATTTCACCTCCCGCTCCGTCCGCGGCAGCGGTCCCAGCGTCGTGTTCGCCTATGTTGGCGGGATCGCGCTGTTGCTGGGCGTCGCGTGCGACTTCGCGCGGTTTCTCAAGGTCCAGCATTTTGCGTTGAGCCTGTCGATCGCGATCATCGGCGGCGTCCTGTTCTTCGGATGGGCGCTCAAGCAGTCGCTCGCGAGTCCCGGCAAGCGGCAGGAGTTTCGATCGCACTGGCCGAGCATGGGCGCGACCTTCCTGGTGCTGCTGGCGGTGATCGCCTTCTTCGAGTTTCAGCCCTTCATGCTGGAGCAGATGTTCGATGTCGCCGAGAGCAGCGCAATCGGTGGACCGGCTGCTGCGGTTGCGATCACCTGGATCAAGTCGCTCGCGGCGGTGGCTGCGCCAATCGGCGTCTTCGTCACCGCGTTCAGGCAGCAATTCGTAGAATTGCTGAAGGGCAACAGCGCATCCTCGCAATGGGGTTCGCTTGTGCTCGCGGTCGTCGCCAAGGTCGCGCTATGGATCGCGGGCCTTGCGCTTCCGCTCGTCATCTGGGTCGCATACCTCTATCTGTCCTATTGGGGCATCGCCAACGATCTGTTCGAGAGGTGCCCGTCCGTTATGGGCGCAACCTCCCAGCGAGAGTGCCTGGTCAATGCCAAATCGAACGCGCCGTCCGGCAGCCTCGCAGGCAGGATTCAGTTCGATGCCAGCAAGGGGACCTTGTCGGCGGAAATCACGCCGAAAGCCGCACCGCAGGTCGTGGCAGATGCCGAGCAGTTGACGCCGACCTGGCACACGCCCGCCTGGCTCCTGTTCCTGGCTCAGAAAGCGGGGCAGGTGGTTCAGGTGCGTTTTCCCAGCCTGTTCCAGGGCAATGCTTCGGAGCTCGCCTACTCCTACAGCCTGCACATGGTGATCCTCTACACGTTCGCCGGCGTCCTGCTGTTCGCCATCTCGTTCTGCCTGACGCCGAATGCGAACTCGTTGCATCGGCTCTATCGCGACCGCCTGAGCAAGGCCTTCCTGTTCGATCCGACGCGTTCGGCCGACGGGCGCGTCGCGCCCGCCGAAGCCAGTCTCGACCAGGGGCGCGATTTCAAGGCGCTCGATCGCATGAAGCTGACGGATCTCTACGCCGCTCCGGCCGCGACGGCCCGGACTCCAGGGCCGCCGGCTGCGCCGAAGCTGCACGCGCCCTATCAGCTCATCAATACGGCGCTGAATATTCAGGGCTCCGACTTTGCCAACCGGCGCGGACGCAACGCGGACTTCTTCGTGTTCTCCGCCCTGAACGTCGGCAGCGAGGCGACGGGCTATGCGCCCACCGCTCTGGTGCAGGACGACGAGCAAAGTCTCGATCTCGCCACCGCAATGGCAATTTCCGGAGCCGCGGCCTCCTCGAACATGGGGTCGAGCTCGATCAAGGCGCTGACGCCGACGCTTGCGCTCCTCAACGTCCGGCTCGGCTACTGGCTGAAGAACCCGCGTTACGTCGATGAGCGTGTCCGACCGCAGCGCCGCTCCACGCCGATCTATTTCTGGTCGGAGATCTCGGGGCGCCTGTACGAGAACAGCGACAGCGTCTATCTGACGGACGGCGGTCATATCGAGAATCTCGGCGTCTACGAGCTGTTGCGGCGCCGTTGCAAGGTGATCATCGCGGTCGATGCGGAAGCCGATGCGCCGATGAATTTCGGTTCCCTGATGACGTTGCAACGTTACGCCCGCATCGATCTCGGCGTCCGCATCGACCTGCCATGGACGCCGATTCGCGAGCGCACGCGTGCGCTGATGGCGCGCAATGCCGACAAGGCGGGTGATCCCGGCGCGGCCGACGAGCGCGACGACATTGCGCGAGACCACGTCCACGTCGCGATCGGCACCATCGACTATGGAGGCGACGAGCAGGGTTATCTCGTTTACGTCAAATCGTCGCTCAATGGCGACGAGAACGACTATATCCGGGACTACGCGCGGCGAAACGACCGCTTCCCGCACGAGACCACGGGTGACCAGTTCTTCTCGGAGGAGCAGTTCGAGGTCTACCGCGCGCTGGGCTTCCACATGGCGCACGGTTTCCTGTCCGGTGACAATCCGGTCGCGGTCGGGTCCGGCGTCGATCCGCATATGGCCCGATTCACTGAAGCGGGCGAGCCGGCGATCGACGCGGTCCGCGAGGCGCTCGGTCTTCCGATACCCCGGCGGCAAACCGCGAGCGTCACCGCCACGATGATCGATCAGGGCTGAGCAGCGCGCCAGCCGGATTCCCGGCAATCGGAATTCCAAATCACCTCATTTGCCCGAAAACCGGCCATCGGTGCCGTTGCCCTGCCCGAAGGTTTGCGGTATCCCAGCCCAAGAATTCGACTTTCGACTGGGGACAATACATGGCTGACCATAGCGAAGTGGCGTACACCACCGCCGACGGCAACGACTACGTTGCCCACGAGCAGACCTATGAGGGCTTCATCAAGCTGGTGAAGTACGGCACGGCCTCGGTCGCGCTCATCGTGATCCTGATGGCGATCTTCCTGACCTGACCTATCGGCAGCTGCACACGCCAGCAGCAGCTGCCGCCTACAAAATTTGCATCCAAGCCGGTCCCAAAACCGGTATCGAACGCTGCGGGAGTAACGCTTAAGTTTGCGCGCGCGCTGTCCCGCGTCGCCGGAGGGCCTATGAAGATCGCCGTTGCCAAGGAAATCGATCCGTCGGAGCCGCGTGTTGCCGCTTCGCCTGATACGGTGAAGAAGTTCAAGGCGTTGGGCGCCGAGATCGCCGTCGAGCCGGGCGCCGGCCTCAAATCGGGCCTGCCGGATTCCGAATTCACCGCCG
Source organism: Bradyrhizobium sp. Mp27 (assembly GCF_029953005.1). Lineage (NCBI taxonomy): Bacteria > Pseudomonadati > Pseudomonadota > Alphaproteobacteria > Hyphomicrobiales > Nitrobacteraceae > Bradyrhizobium > Bradyrhizobium sp. Mp27. The sequence goes on from NZ_JASAUS010000013.1 coordinate 21,544, forward strand.
TGGGCGCCACCGTCAGCGCCGATGCGCTGAAGGACGCCGACATCATCATCAAGGTGAAGCGTCCCGAAGCCTCCGAGCTCGCGCAGTACAAGCGCGGTGCGCTCGTCATCGCCATCATGGACCCCTACGGCAACGAGGCCGCGCTGAAGACGATCGCCGATTCCGGCGTCTCCGCCTTCGCGATGGAACTGATGCCGCGCATCACCCGTGCGCAGGTGATGGACGTGCTGTCGTCGCAGGCGAACCTTGCCGGCTACCGCGCCGTGATCGAGGGGGCCGAGGCCTTCGGCCGCGCCTTCCCGATGATGATGACCGCCGCCGGCACCGTGCCCGCCGCAAAGGTGTTCGTGATGGGCGTCGGCGTTGCCGGCCTCCAGGCGATCGCGACCGCGCGCCGTCTCGGCGCCATCGTCACCGCGACCGACGTGCGGCCCGCGACGAAAGAGCAGGTGGAATCGCTCGGTGCGAAGTTCCTCGCCGTCGAGGACGAGGAGTTCAAGAACGCGCAGACCGCCGGCGGCTACGCCAAGGAAATGTCCAAGGAATACCAGGCCAAGCAGGCCGCGCTCACCGCCGAGCACATCAAGAAGCAGGACATCGTGATCACGACCGCGCTGATTCCGGGCCGGCCTGCGCCGAAGCTCGTCAGCGCTGAAGTGGTCAAGTCGATGAAGCCGGGCTCGGTGCTGGTCGATCTCGCGGTCGAGCGTGGCGGCAATGTCGAGGGCGCCAGGCCCGGCGAGGTCGTCGACCTCGATGGCATCAAGATCGTCGGCTACACCAACGTCGCGGGCCGCGTCGCGGCCTCGGCCTCCAGCCTCTACGCACGCAATCTGTTCTCCTTCATCGAGACCATGGTCGACAAGAAAGAGAAGAAGCTCGCCGTGAACTGGGACGACGAGCTCGTCAAGGCCACCGCCCTGACCAAGGACGGCGCCGTGATCCACCCGAACTTCCAGCCGAAGGTTTAAGGAGAGCCGCCATGGAGCATGCAGCACAGGTCGTCGACCCCTTCATCTTCCGGCTGTCGATCTTCGTCCTCGCCGTCTTCGTCGGCTATTTCGTGGTGTGGTCGGTGACGCCGGCGCTGCACACGCCGCTGATGAGCGTGACCAACGCGATCTCCTCGGTGATCGTGGTCGGCGCGCTGCTCGCCGGCGGCGTCGCCAATGTATCGAGCGGCTCAGGCTGGGCACGCGCCTTCGGCTTCGTTGCTCTGATCTTCGCCTGCATCAACATCTTCGGCGGCTTCCTTGTCACCCAGCGCATGCTGGCGATGTACAAGAAGAAGTCGAAGTAAGCGGCCACCTCGGGCTGATGGGATCAATGGGGACCTGAGATGAGCGCCAACCTCTCTGCATTTTTGTATCTCGTGGCGGGAGTGCTGTTCATCCTGTCGCTGCGCGGGTTGTCGAGCCCGGCTTCGTCGCGCCAGGGCAATCTGTTCGGCATGATCGGCATGGCGATCGCGGTCGCCACCACGCTCGCCAACCATCCGCCGGCAGACGGCCTCGCCTGGGTGCTCGTCATCGTTGGTATCGCGATCGGCGGCGCGATCGGTGCGGTCATTGCCCGCCGCGTGCCGATGACCTCGATGCCGGAACTAGTCGCCGCCTTCCACTCGCTGGTCGGCATGGCCGCGGTGCTGGTCGCCGCCGGCGCGTTCTACGCGCCCGAGGCCTTCGACATCGGCACCCCCGGCAACATTCATCCGCAGAGCCTGGTCGAGATGTCGCTCGGCGTCGCCATCGGCGCGCTGACCTTCACCGGCTCGGTGATCGCGTTCCTGAAGCTGTCCGCGCGGATGAGCGGCGCGCCGATCATCCTGCCGTTCCGCCACATCATCAATATCGTGCTCGCCGTTCTGCTCGTCGTCTTCATCGTCGGGCTGGTGATGTCGGGCAGCGCGCTCGACTTCTGGCTGATCGTCATCATCGCGCTGGCGCTCGGCGTGCTCATGATCATCCCGATCGGCGGCGCCGACATGCCGGTCGTGATCTCGATGCTGAACTCCTATTCCGGCTGGGCCGCGGCCGGCATCGGCTTCACGCTGGGCAATTCCGCGCTGATCATCACCGGCGCGCTGGTCGGCTCGTCCGGTGCGATCCTGTCCTACATCATGTGCCATGCGATGAACCGGTCCTTCATCTCGGTCATCCTCGGCGGCTTCGGCGGCGAGACCGCCGCGGCCGGCGCTGGCGGCGGCGAGCAGAAGCCCGCCAAGCTCGGCTCGGCCGACGACGCCGCCTTCATCATGAAGAACGCGCAGAAGGTCATCATCGTGCCCGGCTACGGCATGGCGGTGGCGCAAGCCCAGCACGCGCTGCGCGAATTGGGCGACATCCTGAAGAAGGAAGGCGTCGAGGTGAAGTACGCCATTCATCCGGTCGCGGGCCGCATGCCCGGCCACATGAACGTGCTGCTCGCCGAGGCCAACGTCCCCTACGACGAGGTGTTCGAGCTCGAGGACATCAACTCCGAATTCGCGCAGGCCGACATCGCCTTCGTGATCGGCGCCAACGACGTCACCAACCCGGCGGCTGAAGAGGACAAGACCTCGCCGATCTACGGCATGCCCGTCCTCCAGGTCTGGAAGGCCGGCACCGTGATGTTCATCAAGCGCTCGCTCGCCTCCGGCTATGCCGGCATCGACAATCCGCTGTTCTATCGCGACAACACCATGATGCTGCTCGGCGACGCCAAGAAGGTCACCGAGAACATCGTCAAGGCGATGTAGCGCGGGAAGGCGAGCGGACCGTGGCCCTGAACAAGGAGTGGCACCGGTCCCATCGCATGCCACCGAAGGCGACCCGCGAGCAGCGTGTCGCATGGCACGTCGCCCATGCGGCGGCGTGCGGCTGCCGCGAGATTCCCTTGAGCATCCGGCCGGACGTCCTCAAACTGCTCAAGAGCCGCCGCAAGTCCTGAACTCCGGAATGGCGGGCCGCGATGACATTCCTGAAATGGACCGCCACCATCCTTGCGGCCGGCTACCTCGCCGGTCTCGTCCTGCTGTTTGCCAAACAGCGCGCCATGCTGTTTCCGATACCGACGGCCGAGCGCACGGCGCCCGCGGCCGCGGGACTTCCAGACGCCGAAGAGCATGTCCTGACGACGTCTGACGGCGAGAAGGTCATCGTCTGGCACGTGCCGCCAAAGCCTGGCCGTGCCGTGGTGCTGTTCTTCCACGGCAACGGCGATTCTCTCGCCGGCCTTGCCGGGCACTTCAAGGCCATCACGGCCGACGGCACCGGTCTCGTCGCGCTGTCCTATCGCGGTTATTCGGGCTCCAGCGGCGCACCGGGCGAAGATGGCCTGCTGCGCGATGGCGCGGCTGCGTACGCGTTCGCGACGGCGCGCTATGACGCCCGGCGCCTTGTCGTCTGGGGCTTCTCGCTCGGGACCGGCGTTGCGGTCGCCGTCGCCTCCGAACATCCGGTCGGGAAGCTGATCCTCGAGGCGCCCTATACGTCGATCGCCGACGTCGCCGCCGCGCATTTCTGGTTCGCTCCGGTTCGCCTCCTGATCCGCGACCCCTTCCACTCGGACGAGCGCATCGCACGCGTCGCGGCTCCGCTCCTGATCATGCATGGCGCGCAGGACCAGACCATCCCGATCGCATTCGGCGAGAAATTGTTTGCGCTGGCCCGCGAGCCGAAGCAGTTCGTCCGCATTCCCGGCGGCGGGCACGACGATCTCGGCAGCTTTGGCGCCATCGAGATCGCGCGAAACTTCATCAATAGGTCCTGAGGGCTGACGTGCGCGATCTTCTCGCGCATAATCGGTCTCCCATTGGAAGGAATCGCCCGCATGAGCGCACACGGACCGATGCCGCGGTCGTCCTGGATCTTCCCCGCTCTGGCGGTGCTGCTGTTCCTGATCGTGACCGCGACTGGCTACGGCTTCACGCTGACGGCCGGCGGCGGCCTGTTCGCGATCGTCCTGCTGGTGATCCTGTTCGGCACCGTGTTCGCGGCCGTTCATCATTCCGAGGTGATTGCCGAACGCATCGGCGAACCCTACGGCACGCTGCTGCTGACGCTGGCGGTGACTATCATCGAGGTCGCGCTGATCACCACGATCATGCTGGGCGACAAGCCGGCACCGGAACTCGCGCGCGACACGGTGTTCGCGGTCGTGATGATCGTCTGCAACGGCCTGGTCGGCCTCTGCGTCTTCATCGGCGGCATGCGCTATCGCGAGCAGGGCTTTCAGGTCTCGGGCGCCAACGTCTATCTCAGCGTGCTGATTGCGATGGCAACCATCACCCTGATCATGCCAAACTACACGCTGACCACGCCGGGCCCGATCTATTCGACGCTCCAGCTCGGCTTCGTCGATCTCGCAACGATCGTGCTCTACGGCGTGTTCCTCTACACCCAGACCGTCCTGCACAAGGACTACTTCGTCCACGAGCGGGCGGACGGCGAAGGCGGGGAGGCCCATCTGTCGGGCAGGATGCTGGCGCTCAGCATCGCGCTGCTGCTGATCTCGCTGCTGGCCGTGGTGCTCCTTGCCAAGAAGTTCTCGCTGGTGGTCGATGCCGTTGCCGCCAAGATCGGCGCTCCGCCGGCGTTCGCCGGCCTCCTGGTGGCGCTCCTGATCCTGATGCCGGAGGGCGTCTCGGCGATTGCGGCGGCGCGCAAGAACGACCTCCAGAAGAGCATCAACCTGGCGCTCGGGTCCTCGCTCGCGACCATCGGCCTGACCATTCCGGCGGTCGGGCTCGCCACCTACGCGCTCGACCAGCCGCTGGTTCTGGGCCTGAACCCGGCGAACACCGCACTCCTGTTCCTGACATTCTTGTTGAGCATGCTGACCTTCGGCACCGGCAGGACCAATGTCCTGTTCGGGCTGGTCCATATGGTGGTATTTGCCGTCTACGTGTTCATGGTTTTCGTGCCGTAGAAGGAAATTCCCGATGCTTGCCGCCAAATCCGAGGTTCAGGTCGACAACGAGCAGGTCCGGGTGACCGAATGGCGGCTCGCCCCGGGCAGCGCGACCGGGCATCACACCCACGGCATGGACTATGGCATTGTTCCCGTCGTCGCCGGCGAGATGACCATCGTGGCGCCCGGCGGCGAGCGTTCCAAGGCGCAGCTCGCGGCCGGAAAATCTTACTTTCGCAAGGCCGGCGTCCAACACGACGTACTTAACGAAACCTCAACCGAGATCGTGTTCCTTGAGATCGAGCTGAAGCCGTAAGGCGAGCGAACCCTTTGCCATCGATCCGTCGCAGTTGATCCCTTACAATGCCCCAAAGTTCCCGCATCTGATCGCGCGGGGAGTGGCCGAGAAATGCTGAAATACCTCGCTAAAATCTCGATGGATATTTTCCCCTCGGTGCTCGCGACGATCATCGGGGCATACATCGTTAACCACTACATCAACGCCAGGCCGGCGGCCGATGCCCCCGCAGCCGTGGTAGCGCCTGCCGATGCCGGCAAGAGCGGCAAGCCCTCCGATGTGGCCAACCTCCCGGCCCCCGGCGTCAAGGCCAAAGGCGTCTCCGAGAAGAGCGTGACCGACAAGGCGGCGGCCGAGAAGCCCGCCGACAAATCCGGCGAACACCCGGCCGAGACCAAGGCCGCGGACGTTGCTCCCGCCGAGACCAACCCGCGCGGTCGCAACCCGGCGCGTGAGAAGGCGGCCGCCAAGTCCGCTCCGGCTGTCACGGCTCCCGCCACCACCCCGGTGGTCGAGGCCAATTCGGCGCCGGCGTCCCCGGCTGCGACCCCTGACGCCAACGATCTCGCGCGCGCCGCCATCGAGCGCCTGCGCAAGTCGCCTGAGGGCAAGGCCGCCGAGGCCAGATCTTCCGAAACCAAGTCTTCCGAAAGCAAGTCTACCGAGAGCAAGCCTTCCGAAGCCCGGCCGGCTGAAACCAAGTCGGCCGAGAGATCGCCGGAGCCTGCGGTTCGGGAAGCCTCCCGCACCCCGGAAGCCCCGCGTGTCATTCCTGCGGAGCCGTCCGCGCTCCGTCCGCTGCCGCCGCCGATCACGGTGTCGACGCCTTCGTCCGAAGCCTATGGCAATGGCGGCGTGTCGCCGGTCAATCCGCCCTACACCGCCTCGATCGGCAACGACGATCCGAACCGGATGACGCCACCGGCCGACATTCCGGTGCCGGTGATCGCGCCGCCACTCGACCTGCGTGCCGATGCCGGCGCGACCATGCCGCGGCCGAAGAAGACCAATGTTGCCGACGAGATGCTGTCGGGCATGAAGTCGATGTTCAACTCCGTCCTGCCGAAGAGCGCCACCCCCGATTAAGGCGGTGGCTGAGAGCGTTTTCGAGCGAAGTGGACACCGTTTCGCGTGAAGAAAACCCGTCAAAACAAGGATCTCTAGGAGCGCTGTCAGCCGCCGACGCGGGCGAGACCGCTGCGGGCGGTATCGTCGCGTGGACGAAGGGCGACCGCCTTGTTGTAGGACGTGGCCGCCTTGGCCTTGTCACCCAGCCGCTCATAGGCCTGTCCCCGCGCGGTCCACACCTGCGCGTTGTGTGGATCGACCTCGGAGGCCTCATCGAGATCGGCCGCCGCTTCCTTGACCTTGCCGATGGCGAGATAGCTGATGGCGCGGCCGAGCAACGGCTCGACCTTTTGCGGATTGAGCCCGTTGGCGGTGCTGAAATCGGCGATGGCGAAATTATGCTCGTTGTTGCCCTGATAGATCAGGGCGCGACCATAAAGTGCCTGCGCGTTGTAGGGATCGAGCGTGACGGCCCGGTTGAACTCGTCCAGCGCCCCAGCCGTCTCCCCCGCCTTTGCCAGGGTCTGGCCTTTTGCGGTGTGAGCCTGGGCCTCGCTGACATTACCCGCGCTGACCGCGCTGTCGGCGGCCGTCGCAGCGGCCTTGGGCGCTTCCTGCGGCTTCTCCTTCTCGGGCATCATGGAGCCGAGGTCGAAGGAGCAGCCGCACAGCACGATCCCCATCAAGCCGAGCGCGAACGGCTGTCGCCAGATCTGGCGTAGCCGCGCCAGGCGGCGTTCGGGGAAAGGGGAGGCCATCTACGGTTCGCTCGCGCTGGTGCCGCATCGGTAGTGCCCCCGTCCCAGAGAAGGCACCGCTCACAAAACAATAACGCGGGCCAGGGGCCCGCGTCATCGAAAACCGAAGTCTTGGAAAACTGAAGTCTTGCAGGCAGAATCAGCGCGGTCCGCGCGGACCTGCACCCGGGCCGCTGCGGCCGCCACGATCACCACCGGGACCGGCGCCGAACACCGGCTTCGGCTTCATCGGCAGCAGGCCTTCGCGCTGCAGCTTCTTGCGGGCCAGCTTGCGCGCGCGGCGCACAGCCTCGGCCTTTTCACGGGCCTTCTTCTCGGAGGGCTTCTCGTAGTGACCGCGGAGCTTCATCTCGCGGAAAATTCCCTCGCGCTGCATCTTCTTCTTCAGCGCCTTAAGGGCTTGATCGACATTGTTATCGCGAACGAGAACCTGCACGCGGCATCCTCTTCAGTGGATCGGATTTGAATTCTGATAAGTCAAAGGGGATGGCGAAACGCACAAGCCCTTAACCTTGAGGGCGCGGATGTATCAGACAAAACCCGCGATGTCCACCTGCCAAGCAGGTTTTCGGGCCAAGTTCAGCCATTAAATAAGGCGAAAATACCTCCGTACGGCCCCGATTTGGGTGATTCGGCGCCAAGGGTGGGGCAGTTCCCGGAGCTTTGCTCAGGAAATTCCTGGAGTTAGGGGAGACGTCACATGGATATGAAGAAATACGCTGCCGAGGCGATCGGCACATTCTGGCTCACATTCGCAGGCTGCGGCAGCGCGGTGATCGCCGCCGGCTTTCCGCAGGTCGGAATCGGCCTGGTCGGCGTGTCCCTGGCGTTCGGCTTAAGCGTCGTCACCATGGCCTATGCGATCGGGCACATCTCGGGCTGCCACCTCAACCCGGCCGTCACCGTCGGGCTTGCCGCCGGAGGACGCTTCCCGGCGGGACAGATCCTGCCTTACGTGATCGCGCAGGTCTGCGGCGCAATCGTCGCCGCCCAGCTGCTTTACATCATCGCCAGCGGTGCTCCCGGATTCGATGTCAGCAAGGGTTTTGCGTCGAACGGCTACGACGCGCATTCGCCCGGCCAGTACAGCTTGATCGCCTGCTTCGTCACCGAGGTGGTGATGACCATGATGTTCCTGTTCGTCATCATGGGCGCCACCCATGGCCGCGCGCCCGCGGGCTTCGCCCCGCTCGCGATCGGGCTCGCGCTGGTGATGATCCATCTCGTCAGCATCCCCGTCACCAATACGTCGGTGAACCCGGCGCGCAGCACGGGGCCCGCACTGTTCGTCGGCGGCTGGGCGCTGGCGCAGCTCTGGCTGTTCTGGGTCGCACCGCTGATCGGCGGCGCGCTGGGCGGGGTGCTCTATCGCTGGCTCAGCGAGGAGCCCTCAGGCGTCGTCGCGGGCGCGAAGACGGCCTGATCGAAAGGCGGGATCGCGGCATGCGCCGTGGTCCCGCTACTTGCCCTTTGTCGGCCTGACTTCGGTGACGTGGCCCATCTTGCGGCCGGGGCGCGGTGCGCCCTTGCCGTAGATATGCACGGTCGCGCCCGGCGCGCTCAGCCACTTCTCGTAATCGTTGATCTCGTCGCCGATCAGATTGGTCATGGTGACGATTTCGCCGTGGCGCACGGCCTTGCCGAGCGGCCAGCCGGCAATGGCGCGGATGTGCTGCTCGAACTGCGAGACCGAGGCGCCGTCGAGCGTCCAGTGTCCGGAATTGTGCACGCGCGGGGCGATCTCGTTGACCAGCACCTTCGGCCCGGTGCCGTTAGCGAGCACGAACATCTCAACCGCGAGCACGCCGACATAATCGAGCGCGCCGGCGATCTTGCCGGCGATGCTGCGCGCTTCTTCCGCGAGCGCATCTGGAATCTGTGCGGGGGCGCGGGATATCTTCAGAATGTGGTCGCGGTGCTCGTTCTCGGTGACGTCGAAGCACTCGACCTGGCCCGTCGCCGAGCGCGCCGCAATCACGGAGATCTCGCGCTCGTACGGGATGAAGGCTTCCAGGATCGCCGATTTGGTGGCGAGGCTGGTCCACACCTTGGCGATGTCGTCGCCCTCGCGGATGATGGCCTGGCCCTTGCCGTCATAGCCGAAGCGGCGGGTCTTCAGCACCGCCGGAAGGCCGATCCGGGCGATCGCCTCGCGCAGCGAGGAGACCGAGGTGACGTCGGCATAGGCTGCGGTGCCGATGCCGAGCCGCGTCACGAAATCCTTCTCGGCGAGCCGGTCCTGGGTGGTCTCGAGGATCTTGCGGTTGGGCAGCACCGGGCGGCGCGCGTCCAGCACCATCGCGGCGGCAGACGGCACGTTCTCGAATTCGTAGGTGATGACGTCGACGTCGTTGGCGAACAGCTCGAGCGCTTCGACGTCGGCATATTCGGCGCAGGTCGCGTTCAGCACGACGTCGAAGGCGGGCGAGTCCGGATCGGGCGAGAATACCTGGCAGCGCAGGCCGAGCCGCGCCGCAGCCATAGCGAGCATCCGCCCCAATTGTCCGCCGCCGAGGATTCCGATGGTGTCGCCGGGCTTCAGCTTCACCTGCTTTGCGTCAGTCACGCCTTGTCCTCCGGGCGCTCCGCAACCGCCTCGGTCTGTGCCTTGCGCCAGGCGGCGAGACGGTCGGCCAGGGCCGGGTCGGACAATGCGAGCACTGAAGCTGCAAGCAGCGCCGCGTTGATCGCGCCGGCCTTGCCGATGGCGAGGGTGCCGACCGGGATGCCCGCGGGCATCTGCACGATCGAATAGAGCGAATCGATGCCCTTGAGCGTCCTGGATTCGACGGGAACGCCGAACACGGGCAGTTCCGTCAGCGCCGCCGCCATGCCGGGCAGATGCGCAGCGCCACCCGCGCCGGCGATGATGACCTTATAGCCTGCCGCCTTGGCGCCCTTGGCGAATGCAAACAGCCGGTCGGGGGTGCGGTGTGCCGAAACGATGCGGGTCTCGGCGGCAACGCCGAGCGCTGCGAGCGTGTCGGCGGCATGCCGCATCGTCTCCCAGTCCGACTGGCTTCCCATGATGATGGCGATCGGCGCGGTCATGACGTCAATTGTGCTGGAAAACAGAAAGATAGGCCAGATTAACGGTTCCGGCCGGTGGCTCGCAAGGCGGTGGCAAGGAGAAGGGAATGCACTATCCTGTCTTGGTGAATCCCCGCAAGCCTTCATTGAGCAGGATGCCCATGAAGAAACCAAAAAGGGCAAGCGCTGCGAAGGCCAAAAAGGGCCGAAAGACCAGCGCCAGCCGCTCCAAAGCCGCTCCCAGGCGGCTGGCGAAGCGCTCGGCCAAGCCGGCGCGGCGCGGAGCGTCGGCCGCCGACGACACCAGGGCGACCATCCGCGGCTTGCGGAGCAAGCTCAAGGAGGCGGAGCGGCGGATCGCGGAACTGGAAGCCGCGGCCGACACCGATTTCCTGCTCGAGATTCCGAACCGGCGCGGCTTCGAGCGCGAGCTCGCGCGCGCCATCGCCTACATGAAGCGCTACCGCGCCAGCGGCGCGCTGATCGTCCTCGACGTCGATCGCCTGAAGCCGATCAACGATTCCTTCGGCCATGCCGCCGGAGACGAGGTGCTCAAGGCGATTGCGGCCACCCTGACGCGGCAGGTCCGCGCCTCGGACGTGGTCGGCCGGCTTGGTGGCGACGAGTTTGCGCTGCTGCTCTGGAATCTCAGCGAGACCGACGCCAAGGCGAAGGCTGCGACCTTCGAGCAGGCGATCGACGAATTGTCGTTTGCCTTTCGCGGTCAGCGCGTGACCGCGGGCGCCTCCGCAGGTGTCGCGCTGCTGGGGGCGCAGTCCGATGCAGGTCGCGCGCTGGAGGAGGCTGATGCCGCCATGTATGTGCGCAAGGCGCACCGGCGGCACGAGCCGCTGATCAGGCTGGTCGGCAACTAGGGCACGATCTTCGCGACAAACGCGGACCGCGCTACGCGGAGATCATGCTCGAGCCACAACCCTTACAGCGTGGCCAGATCTTCCGGCACGTTGCCGAATTTGCGCAGCAGCGTGGCGTCGCCGAATTCGCCGGTCATGGGATCGCCGCTGCGGCTGAACGCAACCGCGCCGATATGGCCGGCACCGTGCGCCATGATCTCGGCGCGCCGCAACGCGGCCGCCGAGCTCTGGCATTCCTCCGCGGCGCCCGCGACAGGCGATCCGTCGGCATCGATCAGGAAGGGCATTGCAACGTAGTAGGTCACATCCGACATGGCGTTGCTCCGATGTTGAACTCAGGCGGCGCTGCTGTTGCTCCGCACTTTGCCGCGTGCGGTCTCGGGAATGCAGCCGGCTGAAATCGCCGCCTGTAATTCTTCCAGCTCTGCTTCCAGATATTCGTTGGCCATGATCAGCGCCTTGATGGTGCTGCGCAGATTGCCGTCGCACATCGCGATCGCCTGGTCGCAGGCCTGTTCATAATGGCTGTTGTCGAGAAGGGCGGTTGCCGACATCTGCGTTGTCCTCGGGGGTTCCTGGGCGTTTCCTGGGGCGGTGGGATACCCAAATGTTCCTATTTTGTTCTTTTCGAGTCAAGCGGATTCGGATGCGGCGAGCTGCCACAAAAAGGGCCTCGCGGATCAGGCGATGATGTCCGGCGTGATCTGGTCTTCGATGAACGCGATACGGTCGCGCAACAACAGCTTGCGCTTCTTCAACCGTTGTAACCGCAACAGGTCGGGGGCTGGCGATTGATGCAGCGCATCGATCGCGGCATCGAGATCTCGGTGTTCTTGCTGCAACCGGGTGAGCTCGGCTTCGAGCTCACGCTCGTCTTCATTGGTCATGTTCGCGGTGGCCGAAACCCGATGGGCGTGAGATTCAAGGCTGTGGATGCCCTGTGGAAATTATCGTCCTTGCGCGCCGTGATCGCAAGCGATCTCGGGCCGTCGCTCACCGAACTCTCGCAAGATATTTCGACGATTCGTTACGGCATTGCGCAAGCACGTTGATATCATGGATTTTTCCAGCGCGGTTCCTTACTCACGATTCGTTACATATGAATTTTCAAAAATGACGCTGCGACGACGGATACTTATCGACAGAATGAATCGGTGATGTACACTTGCTCGTCCGGATCGAATCCAAGGTTTCCCCCTACCGAGGAGGTTTCGAATGACAATTCAGGCACATCTGGTTGAATTGGAACGGAAGCACAAAACGCTCGAAAACGAATTGCACGAAGCTCTCGTGCACCTTTCAACAGACGACCTGCAAATTGTTGAGTTGAAGCGACGTAAGTTGATGGTCAAGGACCAGATCGAGCGTTTGAAGCACACCGGCGACACGCTCCACTAGTAACCCCGTAACAGCGTAGAATTGAATCTACCCTTCACGCAGGGGTGAGAGCTATTGCTCATCCCTGCCGGAAGGTGCGCGCCGTGCAAAGCTATTTGCGCGGCGTTCTTTATGCTAGCCGGTATCCACTTCGTGCGAAAACGCTCTAGATGTTTGCGAGCTCGGCGACGTGATCCGCGATCGCGAGCGACGACGTCAGTCCCGGCGATTCGATGCCGAACAGGTTGATCAGGCCTTCGACGCCGTGATCGCGCGGGCCCTGCATCAGAAAATCCTGCGTGGCCACCGCCGGCGGCACGATCTTCGGGCGAATGCCTGAATAGCTCGGCATCAGCGCGCCGTCGGGCAGCGTCGGCCAGTATTTCCGGATCGCCGGATAGAAGCGCTCGGCGCGTGATGGATCGACCTCGTAATTGATCGTCTCGATCCACTCGACGTCGGGGCCGAAGCGTGCCTGCCCGGCCATGTCCAGCGTCAGATGTACGCCGAGCCCACCAGGCTCGGGCACCGGATAGATCAGGTGCGAGAACGGTGCCCTGGCGTTGCAGCTGAAATAGTTTCCCTTGGCGAGATAGGCCGGTGGAATCCGGTCGATCGGCATGCCGTCGATGTGGCGTGCGACCGTTGTCGCCGAGAGCCCGGCGGCGTTGACGAGCAGGCCGCATTGCAGCGTCATCGGCGCTTCGCCGCCAGCCTCGATCTCGATCACATCGCCGGCTGCCTTGGCGCGGACCAGCGGGGTGTGAAACGCAAAGGCGGCGCCGGCCGCCTCGGCCTCGCCGCGCAGCGAGAGCATGTAGGCGTGGCTGTCGATGATGCCGGTCGATGGCGAGAGCAGCGCGGCATCGCAGGCGAGCGCCGGCTCCAGCGCGCGCGCGGCTTCGCCCGTGAGCAGCTGCATGTCGAGCACGCCATTGGCCTCGGCATGCGCCTTGATCGATTGCAGCTTCTCGGTCTCCTTGGCGCTGGTCGCGACGATCAGCTTGCCGCAGTTCTTGTGCGGGATGCCGCGCTCGCCGCAGTAGCGGTACAGCGCATGCTTGCCGCCGACGCACATGCGCGCCATCCAGCTGCCGGCGCGGTAATAGATCCCGGCATGGATCACCTCGCTGTTGCGCGAGGAGGTGATGGTGCCGATGGCCTCGGCTTCCTCGAGCACGATCACCTCGCGCCCGGCCTGGGCAAGCTTTCGAGCCACCGCGAGCCCGACCACGCCGGCTCCGATGACGACGCAGTCGACCTTATCCATGGTTGTGCAGTGTGTCCGTTGAAAGCATCGGTGGCATCAGGCCTGAGAACCACGGCACCGGGCCGTTTTCCATTAAGGAAGCATTTATCATGTCAGGGCAATTGCCGTATTTGGCGTCACATTTTCTGTTGCGCGTACAGGCGTTTACCCGATCCAAACCCGTGAAGCCAGACAATCCGACGTTGAAATCGCGGGTGGCTGATGGCTGAGAAGAACTGGCACGTGGGCAGCACGCTTCCGATTGCTGTGCAGGCCGTCGTGTGCCTGGGCAGCGCGGTCGCGCCCGCGCGCGCCTTCGCGCTTTCGGACAGTTTCGCGCCGCCGAGCTATCTCGGCAAGCTCGATCCCAATTTGATCTGGGAAGCGCTGATTGGCGGCATCGTCGTCTGTGCGTTCCTGGCCGCCATCGCGCTGTGGATCCATTCCTCGCTGCGCCGCACCAAGCGCTTGCAGCTGCGGCGCAACGCCTTCGTCTCCTCCGCCATGAACAATCTCAACCAGGGCGTGGTGATGACGGATGCGCAACGACGCATCATGTTCTGCAACGACCGCTATCTCGAGATCTACGGCTTGGCGCGCTCGGATCTGTGGACCGGGATGACCGGCTACGACATCCTCGAACTCAGGCGCAAGCGCGACGTCCTCGGCGGTGTCTCCGACGATGAGTTCTACGAGAAGGCGGCGAGCCCCAACGGCCTGATCACCGAACTGCCTGATGGCCGCGCCATCCTGGTGAAATATTTCGTGTTGCCGAACGGCGGCTCGGTCGCGACGCATCTGGACGTCAGCGATCAGCGCAAGCTGTCACGGCAGCTCGCCTCCACCAAGCAATTCCTGGAAACCGTGTTGGACCACGTGCCGGCCTGCGTCGCCGCGAAGAACATCGAGGACGGTCGCTACATCTTCGCCAACAGCGCCTATGAACGGTTCTGGGGGTTCTCGCGCGACCACGCCGTCGGCAAGAATGCGCGTGAGCTCTTCGCGCCCATCTCGGCGGCCAGCATCGAGGCGGCCGACAAGGCGGCCCTGAATTCGCCGGACGGCCAGTTCCGCAATGAATTCGAGGTCGACCGCGCCGGTGAACGGCGCATGGTTGCCTCGATCCGGATCGTGGTCCGCGACGAGAGCAACAAGCCCGAATTCCTGATGCTCGTGTTCGAGGATATCACCGACCGCCGCTCGCTGTCGCAAGAGCTGGAGAGCACGAAGAAGTTCCTGGAGCTCGTGGTCGACAACATTCCGGTGGCGCTGATCGTGGAGCAGGTCAAGGACGGCCGCTATTTGCTCGCCAATCGCAGCGCGGAGACGATCCTCAACCGCCGGCGCGAAGAGGCCACGGGCCTGACCGCCTCCGACATCTTCAATCCCAAGGAAGCCAAGCTGATCATCGCGCGCGACGAGGCCGCGATCAAGAAGCGCGGGATGATCACCGAGGAGCACCCGATCTCCACCAAGGACGGCCTGCGGCTGTTCCTGACCCGGCGGGCGACCGTGCTCAGCGATGCCGGCGAGCCGCAATATCTGATCAAGACCCACGAAGACGTCACCGATCGCCGGCAGACCGAGTCGCGCATGGCGCACATGGCCTATCACGACGGCCTCACCGATCTGCCGAACCGCGCCGCCTTCCTTCAGGCGCTGACCCAGATGATCGAGGCCTGCGAAGGCACCAGCGAGGAGTTCGCCGTGCTCTGCCTCGACCTCGACGGCCTCAAGGAGGTCAACGACGTCTTCGGTCATGCGCTCGGCGACAAGCTGTTGATCGAGGTGGCCCAGCGGCTTCAGGATTCCGCGCGCGGCGGCGTGGTGGCGCGCCTGTCCGGCGACGAGTTCGGCCTGATCATCGACGGCAAGCAGCCGGAGGCGGGCCTTGCGCTGGCGCAGCAGCTCGGCGAGGCCGTTGCCCAGGAATTCCAGATCGACGGCCGGGCGGTCCGCGCCGGCGTCACCACCGGCATGTCGATCTTCCCGCATAATGGTGCCGACGGCGCATCGCTGCTGGCCAATGCCGGCGCGGCGCTGTTCCGCGCCAAGCAGAAGTCGCGCGGCACGATCGGCCTTTACCAGCCGGAGATGGACCAGCAGATCCGCGACCGCCGCGTGCTGCACCAGGACCTGTCGAAAGCGATCAAGAACGGCGAATTGTCGCTCGCGTTCCAGCCGCAGGGCATCGCGCGCCACAGCGTCGCCGAGAGCGAGATTATCGGCTTCGAAGCGCTGGCGCGCTGGCAGCATCCGGTGCGCGGTCAGGTCTCGCCGGCCGAGTTCATCCCGATCGCGGAGGAGAGCGGCCTGATCGTCGAGATGGGCGAGTGGATCCTGCGCGAGGCCTGCCGCGAGGCGGCGTCCTGGCCGAAGCCGCTCCAGGTGGCGGTCAACCTGTCGCCGGCGCAGTTCATGCACGGCGACGTGGTCGGGCTGGTCCATTCAATCCTGATCGAGACAGGCCTCGCACCCGGCCGGCTCGAGCTGGAAATCACCGAGGGCGTGCTGATCGAGGATTTTGATCGCGGCCTTGCACTGCTGCGCCGGCTGAAGGCGCTCGGCGTGCGCATCTCCATGGACGATTTCGGCAGCGGTTACTCTTCGCTGAGCTATCTCCAGGCGTTCCCGTTCGACAAGATCAAGATCGATCGCGCCTTCATCATGAATCTCGGCCGCAACCCGCAATCGGCGGCTATCGTCCGCGCCGTGATCGATCTCGGCCACGGCCTCGAAATGTCGATCATCGCCGAGGGCGTCGAGACCCTCGATCAGCTCGTCTTTCTTGCCAAGGAGGGCTGCGACGGCGTGCAAGGCTACCTGCTCGGCAAGCCGCTGCCGATCGGCAAATATGCCGGCCTCGTCGGCCGCGCCGAGACCTTGGAGCTTGCGCTCAAGACTGGCTAGAGCGTTTTCGAGCCAAGTGGATACCGGCTCGCGCAAAGAAAACACGTCAAAACAAGAATCCAAAGCCCCGTTCCGATTTCATCGGAATGGAAATGGCTCTAGTGATGGCGGGCGCTAGCTCCCATTCGACGGCTTCATGGCGGATTACGACCTTGCGATCATCGGCGGCGGCCTGAACGGGGTCAGCCTCGCCCGCGATGCGGCCGGCCGTGGCCTGCGGGTCATTCTGCTGGAACAGGGCGATCTCGGTGGCGCGGCGTCATCCGCGACGCCGCGGCTGATCCATGGCGATCTGTCGGTGCTGGAACGTCGCGGTTTTTGGCGGGTGCGCCGGGCTTTGGCCGAGCGCCGGACCTGGCTTGCCATCGCGCCGCATCTGGTCCGGCCGATGCGTTTCGTGATCCCGGCCCATTCCGAGGAGCGTCCACCGTGGCTGCTGCGCGCCGGCTTGTACCTCTATGACGGCCTCACCGGTCGGAGCGGCCTGCCTGCCGCGACCACCCTCGACATCACGCATCATCCGGTCGGCAACGCGCTGAAGCGCCCGTTCGGAACGGCTTTCGAATATTCGGACTGCGTCGTCGATGATTCCCGCCTGGTGGTGCTGACGGCGCTGGACGCCGCCGAACGTGGCGCTGCGATCCGGACCGGGGCTCGCTGTGCCCGCGCCGATCGAACCGACACATGGCGCCTCGCGGTGGTCGATCGTGGCCATCGCCGCGTGCTCACGGCCCGGGCGCTGGCCAATGCCAGCGGCGGCTGGACGTCGATCGTCGCAGAAACCGTGCTGCGCCAGCCGCAGCCCGCCATGGCGGCCATGCAGATGAACCAGATCATCGTGCCCAGGCTGTTCGAGTCCGATAACGTCTACGTCTTCCAGAACAGCGATGGGCGGCTGATCTTCGCGAGCCCCTTTGAGCGCGATTTCACGCTGATCGGCACGGTCACGCGTGATTTCACCGGTGATCCCGCGATCGTGGCGATGTCTGGGACCGACGTCAGCTATCTCTGCGAGGCGGCCAGCCGCTATTTCCGTGAGCGCGTCGCGCCCGCCGACGTGGTGCGCGCGGTCTCTGGCGTCAACCTGACGCTGGCGTCCGTGCGGCGGCGCGACGGGACGACGCTGTTCCACGCGCGCCGGCGCAAGGCGCCGCTGATCACGATGTTCGGCGGCGACGTCACCACCTCGCGCCTGCGCGCCGAGCGGGCCGTGACGAGGCTGACGCCGTTCTATCCGATGTCGCCGCCCTGGACGGCTGGCGCAGCGTTGCCCGGCGGAGACTTTGCCTGGGACCGTTTCGACACCGAAGTCGACCTCGCCCGCGACCGCTGGCGCTTTCTGTCGGAGCCGCAGGCCCAGCGTCTGGTCGCGGCCTACGGCTCGCGCTTGCCGGCCGTGCTCGGCGAGGCGAAGACCCGCGACGAGCTCGGCCCCGCCTTCGGCCCCGAACTGACCGGCGCCGAGGTGCGCTATCTGATGACCCGCGAATGGGCGCGTTTTCCCGAGGATATTCTGTGGCGGCGTTCCAAGCTCGGCCTGACGATGCCCGCGGCGGATCGCGACGCGCTGGCCGCGTTCATGGCGGATGTGAGCTAGTGGCGTAGCCCGGATGGAGCGTAGCGCAATCCAGTCTCACCACCGTCCCGGATTACGCTTGCGCTCCATCCGGGCTACGGGACTGCAGTGGAAGTTACCCCTGAACCGGTTGAGCTGCGGACGATCGGCCGCTAGCGTGCGGCGGAATCGGGGTTGGCAGGGACCATGACGGACGAATTGCCCAAGATAGGCGCCGGCGCGGATGCACTTCCTGCGGCGGGGCAGCCGCTGTTGCGCATCGAGGGCGTCGCCAAGACGTTCGGTACGTTCCGGGCCGTGGACGGCGTGTCGCTCGACATCAATTCCGGCGAGTTCTTTGCGCTGCTCGGGCCCAGTGGCTGCGGCAAGACCACGCTGCTGCGCATGCTCGCCGGGTTCGAGGCGCCGGACGAGGGGCGCATCCTGCTCGGCGGCCGGGACATCGCGCAGGCGCTGCCGCATGAACGCCCGATCAACATGATGTTCCAGAACTACGCGCTGTTTCCGCATCTCTCCGTGCGCGACAACATCGCGTTCGGCCTGAAGCGGGCCGGCATGGCGCGCGCCGACATCGCCACGCGCGTGGCGGAAATGATCGCGCTGGTGAAGCTCGAGGGGCTGGAGAAGCGCAAGCCCGACCAGCTCTCCGGCGGTCAGCGTCAGCGTGTGGCGCTGGCGCGTGCATTGGCGCGCCGGCCGCAGCTTCTCCTGCTCGACGAGCCGCTGGCGGCGCTCGACAAGAAGCTGCGCGAGAGCACGCAGGGCGAGCTGATGGAGCTGCAGCGTCGGCTCGGCATGACCTTCATCATCGTCACCCACGATCAGGAGGAAGCCATGACGATGGCGAGCCGGATCGGCGTGATGAAGGCCGGCAAGCTCGCCCAGGTCGCGAGCCCCCGCGAACTCTACGAGGCGCCGCGCTCGCGCTGGATCGCGGAGTTCGTCGGCGACATCAATCTGTTCGACGGCGAGTCCAAATTGCGCGACGGTCATCGTCTGATCATCGGCACGCGTGGTGCAGGTGCGCTGGTGGTGGCCGAGCCGCGCGAAGGCGTCGGCGCGGGAAAACTGTCGGTCGCGATCCGCCCCGAGAAGGTCAAGCTGTCGCGCCGCGGTCCGGTCAGCGAGGCCGGTCGTGAGACGGCGATCAACAGCCTGGACGGCGTGGTCGCCGACATCTGCTATCTCGGCGGCACCACCACCTACAAGGTGAAGCTCGATGCCGGCGGAATCGTGCAGGCGTCGGTCCCCAACAGCGCGCGCCTCGACGTCGACGCCTACAGCCTGAACCAGCATGTCGTCGCCTGGTTCACGCCCGACGACTGCGTGGTGCTGCAATCATGAGCTCGCGCCGCATCTTCGCAAGGCCGGCGCGCTTTGCCGCGATCGCGCCCTATGTCTGGATGCTGCTGTTCTTCCTGGTGCCGTTCGGCTTCGTGCTCAAGATCAGCCTGTCGCAGACGGCGATCGCGCAACCGCCCTACGAGCCGGTGTTCGACCTGATGGCGGGATGGGAGGCGCTCAAGGCAGCGTTCTCTGCGCTGTCGATCGACAATTTCAAGCTGCTCGCCTCAGACGACATCTATGTGTTCGCCTATGCGCGCAGCCTCACCGTCGCCGTCACCGCGACTGCGCTGTTGCTCGTGATCGGCTATCCCATCGCCTACGGCATGGCGCGGTTGCCGAAGCGCTGGCAGGCGGTGGCGATGGTGCTGGTGATCGTGCCGTTCTGGACCTCGTTCCTGATCCGCATCTATGCCTGGATCAACATCCTCCAGCATGACGGCCTGCTGAACCAGATCCTGCTCGCGCTGCATCTGGTCAGCCAGCCGGTGGTGTGGCTCTCGACCGACACCGCGATGTATATCGGCATCGTCTATTCCTATCTGCCGTTCATGATCCTGCCGCTCTACGCCACGCTCGCGAAAATGGAGCCGGTGCTGGAGGAGGCGGCCTCTGATCTCGGCGCGCCGCCCTGGCAGGTGTTCTGGCTCGTCACCTTTCCGCTGTCGCTGCCCGGCGTCGGGGCCGGCGTGCTGCTGTGCTTCATCCCCATCGTGGGCGAGTTCGTGATCCCGGACCTTCTGGCCGGCTCCAATTCGCTGATGATCGGCCAGACCCTGTGGCTCGAATTCTTCACCAACAAGGACTGGCCGGTTGCCTCCGCTGCGGCGATCGTGCTGCTGGTGGTGCTGCTGGTGCCGCTGCTGCTGTACGAACGCCTGCAGAAGCGGCAGCTGGAACAGGGGCGCTGAAGCGATGCGCAAGGTCTCCCGCCTGTCCCGCTTCAACATCGCCTCGCTCGCATTGGGCCTGGCATTCCTCTATCTGCCGATCCTCATCCTCGTCATCTACTCCTTCAATGCCTCGCGGCTGGTGACGGTGTGGGGCGGCTGGTCGCTGCGCTGGTACCACGAGTTCTTCAACGACCGCGCCATGATCGAGGCGGCCTGGATGAGCCTGCGGGTCGCGGTCTCCTCCGCGACCATCGCCACGCTGCTCGGCACGCTCGCGGCCGTTGCGCTGTCGCGCGGCGAGCGCTTTCGCGGCCGCACGCTGTTCTCCGGCATGCTCTACGCGCCGCTGGTGATGCCGGAGGTGATCACCGGATTGTCGCTGCTGCTGCTGTTCGTCGCGCTCAACGCCGAGCGCGGCTTCTGGACGGTGACGATCGCCCACACCACGCTGACGATGTGCTTCGTCGCGGTGGTCGTGCAGTCCCGCCTCGGCTCGCTCGACCGTTCGCTGGAGGAGGCGGCGATGGATCTCGGCTGCAACCCGGTTCGCGCCTTCGTCGCCGTGACGCTGCCGCTGATCGCGCCCGCGATCGTGGCGGGCTGGATGCTGGCCTTCACGCTGTCGCTCGACGATCTCGTGATCGCGAGTTTCACCACCGGCCCGGGCTCGGCGACGCTGCCAATCCGGATCTATTCGGAGGTGCGGCTCGGCGTGAAGCCCGAGATCAACGCGATCTGCACGCTGGTGATCGCCCTGATCGCGGTGGTCATCGTCATCGCCTCGCTTGCCTCGAAACTGTCGAGCTCGCAGGGCGAGAGCGCGGCGCCGCTGTAGGCTCGGAGCAATCATGACATTCGCCTACCATGCGGGCGACCGCGCGCTGGCGATCGTCGCCGGCCGCGCCATCTCGGGCGCGACCGCCGGCTACTTCATCGGCTCGACGATCGCCCTGCTGGTCGCGTATCGACGCAAGAGCGCCGAGAGATGATCAGCGTGACCGGGTTGTGCGTTTCGCGGCCTTGGTGCCCGTAGGACGCGACCGCGTCGCGGAGGCCGCGATGGGCCCCGCGTATCGCGCGCGCACCGCGCCCTGCATCGCGGCACCGAGCTGCCGCAGCGCGAGGCTGTCGAGCGGAAACTCGAGCAGGATGTGAATCAGGCTCAGCGCCAGCAGGAAGGTGAAGCCGAAAGCGTAGTCGTAGAAGTACAGCGCGGTGGAGGCGGCGCTTGCGGCGGCCATCGCCGCCAGCCGCGCCTTGGGCACCTCAGTCCAGCGGATGACGTCGGCTTTGATGAACCAGTTGAGGTAGTGGTAGGTGTAGACGAAAGCGAGCAGGCTCGTCAGCCGGGTGTCGAGGACGAGGCCGGGGACTCCGAACAGCCGGCCCAGCGCCGGACCGACATTGCCGAAATAGTCCTGCCCGACCCGGGCAAAGCTCGAGATCCGGATTTCGGCCGTTGGCGGCAGCAACAGGATCGTGGCGACCGCAAGCAGATAGACGACCACCAGCGCAGCCTGCACGCGGCTGCCCGACCGATGCGCGCCGAGCACCATGAAGATCAGCGTGAACAGCGAGACGTGGATCAGGGTCGGAATCAGGATGCCGATGACCGCAAGCGACGATCCGCTCGAATACATGATCGCGGACAGGGCGATCGCCACCATGAACAGCAGCATGCTCTCGATCGCGGAGGTGGTGGCTGCCAGCATGGCGCAGACGACCAGCGCGCCCCACATCGCAAGGCCGAACCACGAGGCGTTGTCGATCAGCACCGCGACCACGGCGACGATCGCGAGCACCGCCGCGATCCCGCGGTGGGGCAGATAATAGCTGCGATCGTGCAGCCACGAGATCTCGGTGAAGTAGTGCGCCGGGCCGAGCACGACATAGGCCAGCAGCAGCAGCTCAAATGGCACCAGATAGGACGCCGCGAACGCCAGCAGCATCAGGCCGAGATGGATCGCGTCGTTGCCGCGCATGGTGACGTGCCCCGTGACAGGGCTGCGAGGTTAGAGCAGGCGTGGACAACCCGCAATTGTCCACGTCGTCGCTCGAACGCCCTGCTTGCGGCGACGCGACGCGTCGCGGAGCGTTTTCGAGCGAAGTGGATACCGGTTCGCGTAAGGAAAACGCGTCAAAGCGGGAATCGAGAGCCCCGTTCCGATTCCATCGGAACGAGGCTCTCGATTGTCAGGACTTCACCGCGCCTGCCGTGAGCCCGCCCACCATGTAGCGGCGGAAGGCGTAATAGACCGCGGCCGGCGGCAGCGCGTAAATGAAGCCGGTGGTCATCAACAGCTCCCAGGGCGAATCGTCGGCAGCGAGGAAGTTGCCGAGCGCGACGGGGAGGGTGATCTCGCGGTCGTTGGACAGAAGCAGGAACGCGTAGAGATACTCGTTCCAGGCGAGCAGCACCGCATAGGTGCCGATCGCGACCAGCGAGGGCATCATCAGCGGCAGATAGACCAGGCGGAAGATCTGGAGCGTCGTGGCGCCATCCATCACCGCGGCCTCGTCCAGCTCGACCGGCAGCTTGTCGGAGGCCTGCTTGAGCACCCAGATCGCGTAGGGGCTGGCGATCGTCACCATGGCCAGGATCAGCGACCAGTGATTGTTGAGCAGGCCGTAATTGCCCATGGTGCGGTACATCGGCACGGCGAGGAACGCCGCGGGGATGAAATAGGTGAAGAGCGCGAGGTTCAACACGGTGCGGCCGCCCGGCACCTTCAATCGCGAGATCGCGAACGCCGCGGCGGTGGCGATGAACAGCGTCAGCACGCCGACGGAGACTGCGATCACCGTCGAGTTCCAGAACTGGATGTAGAAGTCGCGCAGGAAGTAGTGCTGCTGCTTGAACACGATCTCGAAGTTGTGGAGCGTCGGGTGATCCGGCCACAGCTTGCCCGAGAACGCGTCCTCCTTCGGGGAGATCGCGAACAGGAACATGTGGTAGATCGGAATCATCGTCCACAGGAAGACGGGAATACCGATCAGCAGCAGCCGCGCTTCGATCGCGACGTCGCGCCAGGAAAATTCGCTTACGCCGGGAAGCTTCATCGCGACAACCGTTTCATCATAAAGTACACGAGCGGCAGGACGAACGGCATCGCGCAGACGATGGAGGCCATCGCAAGCGAGAGTTGGTCGAGCCGGAGATAGCGGATACCGAGCGTCGCCAGCACGTGCGTGAGGTCAGCCGGGCCACCGCCGGTGAGCAGATAGACGCTGTTGAAATCGCCGAGCGTCCAGATCATCGAGAGCAGCGTGCAGGTGATGTAGAGCGTCTGCATCGACGGCCAGGTGATGTAGCGGAATTTCTGCCACCAGCTCGCGCCATCGACCTCGGCGGCCTCGAACAGATCGTGCGCGATCGCAAGGCGTCCGGTGATCAGGATCAGCGTCCAGAACGGCAGTGATTTCCAGATGTGCACGCCGATGGCCATGCTCAGCGCCACGGCGGGGTCGTTCAGCCAGTTCGGGCCGTCATCGCCGGTGAGGGAGAAGATGAGGTGGTTGACCACGCCCCATTCGGGATTGAACATGAAGCGCACCGACAGGATGGTCGGGATCGACGGCACCGCCCAGGGCAGGATGAAGATTACCGAGAGCCATTTGATCCAGGTGCGCTGCTGCGCGAAGAAGCCGGACAGGAACAACGCGATCAGCATCTTGATGTTGATGCCGATGACCAGGAAGATCAGCGTGTTGACCGCGGCGCGCGCGAAGATCGGATCGTGAAACAGCGCGACATAATTCGACGGCGCCCGCGCCAGCCACAGCCCGTAGCAGACGGGGTAGACGACGAAGGCGAGGAAGACGAGCAGATAGGGCGCGAGCAGCACGATGCCCCAGACCTGCGCCGGGGTCAGCCGCGACGACAAGGGCGGAGCGGGCATCGACTGATCGCCAGAGAGCGTAATCGCCATTCTTCAGGACTCTTTGAAAGGACTTCCGGCCGCACGAGGCGGCCGGTATTAGCGTTTCGCCTCTCCCCGCGCCAGCGGGGAGAGGAAGAAAGAAGATTTAGCCTGCAACCTGCTTGATGCGGACGATCAACTCGTCGACGGCCTTGTCGACCGGGACCTTTTCGCTGACGACCCGGTTCATCGCCTTGGCCCAGACGTTCTCGTTGTTGAGGATCGTGAACTTCCAGTTCTTGGTGAAGTCGAACGCGGCGGTGCCGCCGGTGAACTGGGCGTAGACCGCCTTGCGATGCTTGTCGGCCTGCCAGAACGGGCTGGCCTGGCTTTCCTTGGTCACCGGGAACCAGCGGCCGAGCGCGCCCTCGATATAGGGGCGAACATTCTCTTCCTGGAGCAGGAAGCTGATGAACTGCTTGGCCTCGGCCTTGTTCTTGGCCGCAGTGAACACCAGCCCGGTCTTGACGTCGGAGCGGTAGCGGATGGTCGAACCGTCGGGCGCCTTCGGGAAGGACGCCGTGACGATGTCCTGCTCATAGGCCTTCTTGCCAGCGTCGCGCTGCTCCTGCGTGAGCGCCTGGTTCTGCGAGTCCTCGAACCACTTCGCCGCGATCGAGATCGTGAAGTTGTGGGTCATCACGATGGTCTTGTTGTGGAAGGCGACGTTGTTGTCGGGGTCCTTCCAGGTTGTGGAGGAGGGCGGCGTGCAGCCCTTGATATAGGTGTCGGTGTAATCCTTCAGCGCGCTGATCAGATTCTCGCGCACCTTGGGATCGTCGACCAGGAGCTTGCCATCGTCGTCGACCAGCTTGACGTGGTAGGCGTCCATGAAGGTGTAGAACGACTGGAAAGCGTCGGTGGATTCCACGCCCATCGGCTGGCCGACGCCGTAGATGCGCTGGCCGGTGGCTTTGCGGATCCCCGGCTGCACCTTGTCGCACCAGAACGTCCAGTAGCCCGCCCAGTCGGTCGGAATGTCGCTCAGCTTGAAGCCGGCCTTCTCCAGCATGTCGTTCCAGATCTCGACATGCATGCTCTGCTGCTTCAGCGGGAAGCCGTAATAGGCCTTCTTCTTGGTGACGTCGTTATAGAGGATCGACGCGTCCAGGGTGTTCTGCACGAACCGGCCCTTGATCGGCTCCATGACGTCCGTGAGGTCCTCGAGCTTGCCCTCATAGGCCCACTTGCCCTGCGCCTGCACGTCGTAGGAATCGGAATAGGCGACATCGGGCACGGTGCCGGCATCGAGCGCGGCGACCGTCTTCGGAATCATGTCCTGGATCGCGTACTGCGACAATTCGACCTTGATGCCGGTCTTGGCTTCGAACTTCTTGATCGTCTCGATCAGCGCGTCGTCTTCGGACCGATAGAAGCCCTTGCCCCACCAGACCGTGATCGTCTTCTGCTGCGCAAAGGCGGGTGCAGTGGCCGCAAAAAGCCCAACCGCAGCGACCGCCAATGAAACTGCGCCAATAACCTTGGATCTCACGTTTTTCTCCCTCAAACGGCCGGTGTTTTTAACCGGTCGTATAAAACACTAGCGCATGGCCGTCAGCCGATCTAGCGGCTTCTTGTCAGACCTAGGTCGTGGGGTGTCGGGCCAGCGGAGATGCTTAATCCGCGCATCGATCCAATCGCCGCATCAATTCGGCCGGATCAATTCGCGATGGTCCGGCAGCGCCGGACGATCGCCGTCCTCAGTTGGACTTCGCGTTGTCCTTGGCGTTCTCGGCCGTCGGCGAATCTGGCGGCGCAGGGTGTTTCTCGCCGGTGATGCGCCGCTTCAGGAGGTCCAGGAAGGGGGACGCCGCAGGCGACTGGCGGATCAGGCTTTCGGGGTCGGGGAAGATCAGCGGATCGTCCCAGGGACCCTGCACCATGAAGGGCAATTGAAAGCCGGATGTCGTGTTGAGGCTCGCCACGCCCTTCATGTCGTATTCGCGCGTCGGCACCGAGGCAGTGCCCGTCAGCGTGATCTTCGCAGCCGGCCCCTCGATGCGGATGTCCTCGGCGGTCGCGATCCCATCGGAGAATTTCACCGCGACGGTGAGGGTGTCATAAGGGGTCGAGCCGTTGCGGAAATTACCGCCACCCGACAGCGGCCGCCGCTCCAGCCGCTTCAGGAGCTGCTCGGCGTTGAAGCCCGAGATCGCACCGTCGTGCCCGGTCACGGTGGCAGTGCCGTCGAGCGACTGCACGAGGCCGAACGGGCTGGAGCCGGAGGCCAGCAGCGAGACGTTGATGTTGCCGCGGCCGGACAGCTTGTTGAGGCCGAACAATTCGGAGGCGCAGGCCTGAAGATCGACATCGGTGAACTGGAATTGCGCCTTGACGTCGGCGACGGTGTCGGAGCGCGCGATCCCGAACGAGCCCTTGGCGATGCCGCCATAGACCTGAGCTTCGCCGACCGAGAGCGCCAGCGTGCCGTTGCGCAGATTGGCGCCGATCGCGGTGCGGCCGAGCTTCGACGTCCCGACTGTCAGCCTGGCTGCGGACAGGCGCATGTCGAGGTCGGTGGTCGAAAGCCCGTTGAGATCGAACAGCTGCCTGTTCCAGTCGCGGGCGCCGCTGGCGAGCAGGCGGAAGGTCGAGATATAGGGTGTGAAGTCGAGCGCGTCGGCGGCAAGCGTCGCTTGCAGCGTCTGCCGGCCGTTATTGGCGTAGGTCATCACGCCCTCGGCAGCGTTGCCGTCGAGCTCGACATTGACGTTGGTGAGCGCGATCGAGGCGCCGACGACATTGGCGCGCGCCTTCAGTGCGAAGCGGCCGAAGCCGCCGCTGCCGGGCTGCGGCTGACCGGTCCAGCGCAGCGCGTTGCGCAAGGACGGGCTGTCGATGGTGAGCGTGCCTTCCATCATCGGGCTGGTGCGGTTGGCGACGCTGCCGTCGAAGGCGAGCTTGAGCGGGGCGCTGGCGATCCGCGCCTTCAGTCCGGAGCGGTCGCCGGAGAGGGCGGCGACGAAATCGGCGAAACTGATCGAGCCGTCGACGCGCTCGCCGCGCCAGTCGAATTGTCCAGTCGCGGCGAAGGACCGCGAGATCGAGGGCCAGGCCAGCGACAGGTCGATGTCCTCGAACTTCTCGGCGGCGTGGGTGGTGGCGTCCTCGTAATTGAGCACACCGTCCTGGATCCTGATCTCGGAGAACGACACCTGGTTCTCGGCGCCCGGCTTCATGGTGCGCGCAATAGTCTGGATGAAGGGCGTCCAGTTGCTTTCGCCATCCTGCTTCAGGCTGACATGGATGCGCGGCCGCAGCAGGGTCAGGTCGGCGATCTCGAACCGCTGCAGCAGCAGCGGCAGCAGCCGGAGATTGGCGGTGAGCACGTCGACATGGAGCGCGGGATCGCTGGTGCCGCCGCCCTTCAGGCCGACGTCATGGAAGGAAATGTAGCTCGCCGGCAGCAGCGAAATGTCGATGCTGCCTGCCACGCTGAGCTCGAGCCCGGTGACGTCGCGGATCTGCGTTTCCACCGCCTTGCGCAGCGCGTCGCGGTTGATGAGCCAGGAGGTCGCGATCAGGGCGATCAGCGCGAGGCCGAGCAGCGCCGCGATCGGCGTCCCGAGGCGCTTCATTCCTTGGGCCATGGTCAATGGCATGTCCTGATCGGGTTGGTCGCTGGAGCCAGAAGAGCGGACCGGGAAACCTGCGTGCCCACGCCCAACCCCCGCAACTTGATGGGTTTTCTTGTCGCTTTCAAGGCCGCGGACGGTTCTGCCCACGGCGTGGGCAGCTTCTATCACCGGAGGGCGGAACGGAGAACCCCGTATCATTGACGGCTTTGGAGGATTTCGCCTAATAATCGCCGCCAATGAGGCGCGACGCCTGCCAGCCGAAGGTTCACCCGAAGGTTATTTGCATGAACAAGGTCTATCCCGACGCCAAGTCGGCTCTCGAAGGCGTTCTGAAAGACAATATGATGATCATGTCGGGCGGCTTCGGCCTCTGCGGCATCGCCGAGGAGCTGTCGGACGCGATCCGCGAATCCGGCGTCAAGGGCCTGACGGTCGTCTCCAACAATGCCGGCGTCGACGGCATCGGCCTCAGCCGCCTGCTCGAAACCCGCCAGATCAAGAAGATGATCTCGTCCTATGTCGGCGAGAACAAGCTGTTTGCCCAGCAATTCCTGGCCGGCGAGCTGGAACTCGAATTCAATCCGCAGGGCACGCTGGCCGAGCGCATCCGCGCCGGCGGCGCCGGTATCCCGGCCTTCTACACCAAGACCGGCGTCGGCACGCTGATCGCCGAAGGCAAGGAAGTGAAGGAGTTCGACGGCGAGAAGTACCTGATGGAGCGCGGCCTGTTTGCCGACCTCGCCATCGTGCACGCCTGGAAGGGCGACACCGCCGGCAACCTGATCTACCGCAAGACCGCGCGCAACTTTAATCCGATGATGGCGACCGCCGCCAAGATCACGGTGGCCGAGGTCGAGCATCTGGTTCCGGCCGGTGAACTCAATCCCGACCACATCCACACGCCCGGCATCTTCGTGAAGCGCATCGTCGAGGTCGGCACGGCCAAGAAGCGCATCGAATTCCGCAACACCCGCCCGCGCACCGCCGCTTAAGCGTCAGGAGACTCACATGGCCTGGACCCGTGAACAGATGGCTGCGCGCGCCGCCAAGGAACTGCGTGACGGCTACTACGTCAATCTCGGAATCGGCATCCCGACGCTGGTCTCGAACTTCATCCCCGACGGCGTCGATGTCAGCCTCCAGAGCGAGAACGGCATGCTCGGCATGGGCCCGTTCCCCTATGAGGACGAGGTGGATGCCGACCTCATCAATGCCGGCAAGCAGACCGTGAGCGAGCTGCCGTCGACCTCGTATTTCTCGAGCGCGGATTCCTTCGGGATGATCCGCGGCGGCCACATGGACCTGTCGATCCTCGGCGCCATGCAGGTGGCCCAGAACGGCGATCTCGCCAACTGGATGATCCCCGGCAAGATGGTCAAGGGCATGGGCGGCGCGATGGATCTCGTCGCCGGCGTCAAGCGCGTCGTCGTCGTGATGGAGCATTCGGCCAAGGACGGCTCGAAGCTGCTGAAGAAGTGCAACCTGCCGCTGACCGGCGAGCGGGTTGTCGACATGGTCGTCACCGATCTCGCCGTCTTCACCATCGACAAGCATGGCGACGGTGGCATGGCCCTGATCGAGCTCGCCGACGGCGTCTCGCTCGACGAGGTCAAGGCCAAGACCGAAGCCGAATTCCGCGTCGCGCTGAAGAACACGTAAGAGAGCAGTCGCGAATGATTGTGAAATGGCCGGGCTTCGTCCCGGCCATTTTGGTTTGTGGAGTAACCCGGGCGGGGCGTTGTTTGACACTCGCGCCTCCCGCATTTGACGCTGTCATGCCCCGCCTAGTGCGCAATTGCGCACGGGGGGCGGGGCATCCAGTACGCCGCGGCCTATCGATTCCAGCACAACCGTCTCGGAGTACTGGATTGCCCGCCTTCGCGGGCAATGACAGCAGCGGCGTGTCGCTACGACCTCGCCGCCCACACCTTGCCCCACCGCGCCGACACGCTTGCGACCCATGACGGCTCCTCGCGCACCAGGCGGAAGCCGAGATTGGCGGGCGGCACGCCCTGTGCGCAGCCGCCGGCGCGGGCGTCGCGGATGAAGTCGGTGACGTAGGCGCGGTGCGCACCCTCGGCGACGCGCACGCCGCAATTCACGGTCGCGCGGCCGGCATTGCCGGCTGCGTCGATGCGCGAGCGCACGAAGCAGGTCGAGGTCCATTCCCAGACATTGCCGGCGAGATCTTCGATTCCATGCTCGTTCGCGCCGAACTTGCCGAATGGATAGGCCGTGGTGTCGGAGAGGTCGCGCTCGGATTCACGCTCGTAGCGGCTGAGCCAGCGCTTTGAAGGATCGTCTGCGTCCACAGGCGCGCCGTCGTCCCTGAACCGGGAGCCGGCTGCAAAGGCCCATTCCGCGTCGCTCGGCAGGCGATAGGTGCGGCCGGTCTTGCGCGACAGCCAGCCCGCATAGGCCTGCGCATCGTGCCAGCTCACCTGGACCGCGGGACGATCGGACCCGATCGCGACGCCGCGATCGAGCGCGCGGCACGCGCCATCCTGCACGCAAAGCTGATAGTCGGATGACGAGACCTGGTGCCGCATGATGTGCAGCGGCCGGTTGAAGCGCATCGCGCGCAGCGGCACTTCGGCCTGCAGCCCCGCGCGGGTGAAATCGCCGGCCTCGCGATAGGAGAGACCGCCCGGCGCGACCCTGACGATGGCAGGCTCCGTCGCCGGGCCATGGACCGCCATGTCCGAGACCAGCGGCGCCACGGCGATCGGCCCTGCGAGCCCGGCGGCGCAGGCGAGCAGCATTTTCAGCTTGAATGCGATCAGCATGGTCGTCCCCCGAAGAAGGAAGGGGCCGGTGATGACCGGCCCCCTGTCGCGTCTAGTTGGTGTTGGGAGCCGGTTTCTCCGCGGGCGCCTTCACCTGGGTCATCAGATCGTCGTTCCACTTGCCTTCGACCTTGAAGTGCGCGGTGGCGCCGAGGTCGGCGGCCTCGATCAGATTATGCGTGACATAGGCGTAGATGCCGGGCTGCAGGAACTTGTACAGCGCGGCGCCCGCCGAGCCGCCGCGGATGAACCAGGTCTCGAGGCCCGTCTCAGGCGCGTTGGAGAATTTGCCGGTCTCCCAGACATAATCGCCATGGCCGCCGATCAGATGCGGACGGCTGTCGCGATTGGCCTGCGAATGCACGATCAGCACGTTCTCGCCGACCTTGGCCGTCAGCGCGTTCTTGCCGGTGAGCGCGCCGACCTTGCCGTTGAACACCACATGCGTGGGAATCAGCTTCTTCATCACCTCTTCGGTCTCGGTGAAGGCTTCGCCCGGCGAATCATAGGACTTGAACTTGCCCTTCTCGTCGCGCGGTACATACATGTCCTGTTCGCCGACATAGTAGACCTTGTCGTATTTCAGCGCATGGCCCTTGCCGTCGTTCAGTCCGTCGCGCGGCAGCACCATCACCGCGCCGTTCATGCTGGAGACGACATGCCAGGGGATCATCGGGCCGCCCGGAGCGCAGTGATAGACGAACACGCCGGTCCGCGTTGCCTTCCAGCGCAGCACGACCTGCTCGCCGGGATTGACCAGCGTGAGCTCGGCACCGCCGAGCGCGCCGGTCGCGGAGTGGAAGTCGATGTTGTGCGGCATGGTGTTGGTCGCGGGATTGACCAGCGTCACCTCGACATAGTCGCCCTCATGCACGACCATCAGCGGGCCCGGCATCGAGCCGTTGAAGGTCATGGCCTGGAACGTGGTGCCCTTGTCGTCGATGACGACCTTCTTCTCCTCGATGTTGAGCTTGAACTCGACGATCTTGGGCCCCTGTGTCGTGGCCTGCTCGTGCGCGTGCACGAAGGGCGGGGCGACCAGCTCGACCTTCTGCCGCGGCAGCTTGAGATCGCCGGCGGCGAACGTGGGTGTCGCGAGCATCAGGGCGGTCGCGGCGGCGCTGATCAATGCGGCTCTGCGGGTGAACATCGGAAGCATCCTTCATCTGAAAGGGTTTTGATGACGGATGCAGTCTGCGCCTGTTACGGCAAGAGTGTTTGCGCTGCGACAAGCTTTTGCCGAATTCGCCTCCGGTAAAATCCTTAGGAGGTTTGCCGAAGCGCGTATCGGCCGTGCGAAGCACGCTGCGTCGCGTGACATCCGTCGCGCCAGCGGCAAATCGTTCGCATGTTCAGCTGCGCTCGATTGTGAATCTATGGTTAGTCGATCAGAGAAGCTGGATCGCAATCCAGACCGTGCCCCATAGCGCGAGCGACAGCGCGGCAAAGATGGCGGCGGTGATCGCCAGCACCCGCACGAGATAACCTGCGCCGACGGAGGGTGCCGCGGGGGCAGGACGAAAATCGTCGAAGCGCGGGATATGACCGCGAACGCCGGTGAGCCAGAGAACGAGATCGAGCGCGAGCGACGCCATGGCCTATCTCCAGTGAGTCATGATTGGACGCCACCATGGCTCCGATCCGGCGCCCGGACTTTGAGCGAGCGCAAGGTGGTCCGCCCGAAAACGGGTCATCCAATGCCATCCGGGATTTGCCGCGCCACCGCGCGGCATCGATTTACGAATGGGTAAGACATGAGGACCGATCTCGCAGCGAGCTACGGCGAAGAGAGATTGCCGCGCTACACGAGCTATCCGACCGCACCGCATTTCTCGCCGGCGGTCGGCCCGGATACTTATGCCGAATGGCTCGCCGGGCTCCCGGCAGGCGCCAGCGCGTCACTCTACCTGCACGTGCCGTTCTGCCGCGAGATGTGCTGGTATTGCGGCTGCCATACCCAGATCGTTCGCCGCGACGGGCTCATTGCAGCCTATCAGCGGACGCTGCGCAGCGAGATCGCGCAGGTGTCTGAGACCATCGGTCGCCGCATCAAGGTCGAGCACATCCATTTCGGTGGCGGCACGCCGACCATCATGGCGCCGGAGGCTTTTGCCGAGTTGATGGCGGCGATGCGCCATTCGTTCTTCGTGCTGCCCTCGGCCGAGATCGCGGTCGAGATCGACCCGCGCACGCTGACATCAGAGATGGTGGAGGCCATGCGGCTCTCCGGCGTCAACCGCGCGAGCCTGGGTGTGCAGAGTTTCGATCCGGTCGTGCAGCGTGCGATCAATCGCGTGCAGAGCTATGAGCAGACGGCTTCCGTCGTCGATAGGCTGCATTGCGCCGGCATCAACGGGATCAACTTCGACCTCATCTATGGGCTGCCGCACCAGACCGTCGCGTCCTGCCTGGACACCGTTCGGCGCAGCCTCGAGCTCGGGCCCGACCGCTTCTCGGTGTTCGGCTATGCGCACGTGCCTGACTTCAAGAAGCACCAGCGCATGATCAACGAGGCCGTGCTGCCCGACGGCCTCGCGCGTCATGACCAGGCCTGCGCGATCGCCAATGCACTGAAGGAGGCCGGCTACGTCCAGATCGGGCTCGACCATTTCGCGCGCCCCGACGACGCCATGGCCGTGGCCTTCGAGGAGCGGACGCTGCGGCGCAATTTCCAGGGCTATACCACCGACAAGGGCGAAGTCCTGCTCGGTTTCGGCGCGAGCGCGATCGGGCATCTGCCGCAGGGCTATGTGCAGAACCAGGTGCAGATCGGCGCCTACGCGCAGAGCGTCGCCGCCGGCCGCCTCGCCACCGCGAAGGGCTACGGGCTCACCGACGACGACCGGCTGCGCGCCGATATCATCGAGCGCATCATGTGCGAGTTCAGCGCCGATCTCGGCGACATCTGTGCGCGCCATGGTGCGGAACCCGAAGCGATGCTGCAATCGGCCGCGCGCCTGAAGCCGTTGATCTCGGACGGCATCGTCAGGCTCGACGGCGACCGTCTCGCCGTCGCAAGCGACTCGCGCTTCCTGGTCCGCAGTGTTGCAGCGGCGTTCGACGCGCATCTGGATCCGGGCAAACAATTGCACAGCAGGGCGGTGTAATCTCTATCCGTCATTCCGGGGCGCGCCCCTTGGCGCGAGCCCGGAATCCATTTCACCTCTTGGTCTGCTGCCCGATGGATTCCGGGCTCGCGCTTCGCGCGCCCCGGAATGACGGGGCAGCTTGCGCTTCAACAAAGAAGCTCGGACCCCCTCCGCTATCGTCACTTCGGAACGGAGTTGTCCATGCCTTTCCGATCCGACGATCTGGTCGATGACATCATGCGTGCGGCACCGCACACGATCCGCGTGTTCCTCGCCTTCAGGATGGCTTGCGTCGGCTGTCCGATCGCGACCTTCCACACCGTGGAAGACGCCTGCCGCGAGCATGGCATCGATCGCGACAAATTCCTCGCTGCGCTGTGCGAATGCGTGCCGGCGTGAGGCGGGTTGGAGTTCGCACGGGTCGCGTGCGGATTCCCGGGGTGAGGGCGGGCTTGCGCCGTAAGCGGAAGCGCCCTCACCCCTATCTTACGCAGAATTGCCGTCCGGGTTACGCTCCGCCAGCACGACGATCTTGTGCGGATCGCGCAGGATGATGCGCTGGCGGCCGCTCTCGACGAGGCCCTGGCTCTCCCAGCCGCTGAGGATGCGGCTGACGGTGTGTAGCGTGGTGCCCGTCATCTGCGCGATGTCCTGCCGGCTGATCGGGAAGTCGATCTCGATGCCGTGGTCGAGCTTCTTGCCGGACTGTTTTGCGAGCCGCAGCAGCGCATGCGCGACGCGCTGCTCGACCTGCTGGGTCGACATTTCCAGGATGCGGGTGTGGCTCTCCTGCAGCCGCGCGCCGACGGTTTGCAGCGTGTTGACGGCAATCGCCGGAAACCGCTCGATCAGCCGCGGCCAGGCCGAATTCGGCCAGATCAGCACCACGCTGTCGTCGACCGCCATCGCGGTCGCTGGATAGTGCGCGGCTCCGATCGCCATCGCGAGCCCGAAGGTCTCGCCGGGGGCGACATAGCGCACCACGATCTGCTCGCCGGTCGGGGTGGTCTTGGCCGCGCGGACGTGGCCGTGCAGCAGCAGGAAGAACGATTGCGCGTCGGCGCCCTGTTCGAAAATGGCGGTGTTCCTGGGGTACCGCGCCGAGCGGGCCTCGCGCAGGATTTCCTCGAGGTCCTCCGGCTTGACGCCGGAAAACAGCGGCAAATGCGCAACCAGCGATGTGTCGACCTTGGCCATTCTGCCTCCTTGGCATCAGGGAGTGTGATGGCACCTGTATTCGTCAGGCAGTTTGCGATAGCGCAAAACGGGCCGGCCGGACGGCAGTATTTTTCCAAATGACGATCCAAGTGACAGTCCGAATTCACAGGAGTTGCCCCCATGGCTGGCGCCCGATCCCGTAACTTTGAGGGCTGGCCGCTGTTTGCGAACAGCTTTCGGCCGTTTTTTCTGCTCGCCGCGATCCAGGCGGGGCTTTCTATCCTGGCATGGCTGCCGATGTTCTACGGCGAATTGTCGGTCAGTTCGGCCTTCGCGCCGCGCGACTGGCACGTCCACGAAATGCTCTATGGCTTCCTGCCGGCGGTGATCACGGGATTCCTGTTCACGGCGATCCCGAACTGGACCGGGCGGCTGCCGATCCAGGGGACGTCGCTGGGCGCGCTGCTGGTGGTGTGGCTGGCCGGACGTTTTGCAGTGACCCTGTCCGCCGATATCGGTTGGGCGTTCGCACTCGTCGTCGATGCCGCCTTCCTGGCATTGGTCGTTGCCGCGGCCACGCGCGAAATCATCGCGGGCGGCAATTGGCGCAATCTGCCGGTGGTGGTGCTCGTGCTGGTGCTGCTCGTCGGTAACGTCGCCTTCCATCTCGAAGCGCACTTTGAAGGCGCAGCCGATGTCAGCATCCGCGTCGGCATCGGCGTGGTCGTGCTGCTGATCTCGCTGATCGGCGGCCGCATCATCCCGAGCTTCACCCGCAACTGGCTGGTCAAGTTCAATCCCGGCCGCCTGCCGGTGCCGTTCGGGCGTTTTGACGGCGCGGTGATCGGATTGAGCGCGCTCGCGCTGATCGCATGGATCGTGGCGCCGCTGAACGCGGTCACCGGCGCGGTGATGGCACTGGTCGGCATGCTGCATCTGGTCCGGCTTGCACGCTGGGCCGGCGATCGCACCACGCGCGAGCGGTTGCTGCTGATCCTCCATGTCGGTTATGTCTTCGTGCCGCTGGGTTTCCTGCTGCATGCCTTGGCTGTCTTCGGCGCGCTGCCGCCGAGCGCGGGCATTCATGCCTGGATGGCGGGCGCGGCCGGAACTATGACGCTTGCGGTGATGACGCGCGCGAGCCTCGGGCATACCGGACAGGCGTTGACGGCCTCGCCCGCGACGCAGGGGATTTACGCTGCGATCATCGTCGCGGCGCTGGCGCGGGTCGCTGCCGTGGTGTTGCCTGCGCATGGCGATATTCTGCTGCACATCGCCGCCTGCGGCTGGGTCGTCGCGTTCCTCGGCTTTGCGATTGCGTTCGGCCCGCTGCTCGGCGGCAGCCCCCGGCGCGCCCTTGCCATCATGGGCGTGCCAGCCCCGGCACGCTGAGCCTAGGCCGCGGACGCCGAGGGAACGCCGGCGGGGTTGGCCAACGGCCGCACGCCTTTGCGCCATGCGGTGATGGTGCAGCCGAAGCGGCCGCGGAACCAGCGCGCCATCGCGCTCTGCGCGGAGAAGCCGAGCTGGGTGGCGATATCGGCCAGCGGCCGGCCGGGGTCGTCGATCAGCTGGGTCACGAGATCGGCGCGCTGCGCGTCGAGGATCGCCGAGAAGCTGGTGCCTGATGCGGCGAGGTGCCGATGGATGGTGCGACGGGTGCAGGCGAGATGCTCGGCCACGCGCTCGACCGTGCAGTCGCCGCTTGCGAGCAGGATGCGTACCACCTCGTCGACCTTCTCCTCCCAGCTTGCCGGCCGCGTCTCGATCGCCTCGATCCGCTTGCGCAGATAGCTCGCGATCAGCGGATGCGCGCTCGGGATCCGCCGCTCCATGTCATGCGCCGACAACAGGATCGCATCGTCATCGGCATTGAAGGTGACGCGGCAACCGAAGAAGTCGCGGTAGCGCTTGCGGTCGTGTGGCGGCGGATAATGCAGATGCACCTCGAGCGGCCGCCAGTCGCTGCTGAACAGCGACTGGATGATGCGGTGGACGCTGCCGAGCGCCATGTCGATCGACTGGCGCGGCGCGGTCGGCTGCCGGCCGCGCAGATGCAGTGTGACCGTCACGATCTGCTTGTCGCGCGTGACCTCAAGCTTCATGCCGTCGTGATGAACGTGGATGAAGCGCGAGAACGCTTCGATGGCCTCACTGACGGTCGCCTGTTCACGCACGATCAGGCCGACCGCGCCGAAATTAGTCAGCCCGCCGCGCTCGGCGAGCCGCAAGCCGAAATCTTCGGCACCCGACGCCTCTGCCGACAATTCGAGCAGCCGGCGCAGGCTGGTCACGGCAATGGGGGTATCGGGCTTGTCGAGCACGGCCAGCGGCAGCCTGACCTTGCGCATCATCTGTTTGGGGTCGAGTCCGACCGACCGGGCGACATCCGGGTAGTAGCTCAAGCCTGCGCTGCGCATGAGGTCGGTCATGCGACCCGTTCCTGTCAGCCATTCCCGCGGATGTCCCGAAATGTAAAGTTTCTGTCCCGATCCGTCAAATCCGGGAACAGGATGGAACATACATAAGGGAAACCGAAGCACGGGCGTGAATGCCGTGCGTATGACGACGCGGCGCGACGATGCCCCGCTGCCGTCTCGGGCCATTTGACCAAGACATTGCTGGATCGGGATGATGCCGGGAAACATGCTTTCCAAGGGTGAGGTATTCGTCATTGAAACTGACGCGGCCTCCCGCGAACAACTTTCAATGGCGCTTCAACAGAGCGCTTATGACGTGATCTGCTTTGCCGACGGCGCATCGCTGCTCTCGGAAGCAAAGGCGCGGATGCCGGCCTGCGTGCTGCTGGAGATGCCGCCGGATCGTTCCGCCCTCGACGTGCTCAAGCGCCTGCGCGAGGAGAACTGCATGGCGCCGGTTCTGGTGACCTCGGCGAACGGCAACATCGCCATGGCGGTCGACGCGATCAAGAGCGGCGCGGCCGACTTTATCGAGAAGCCGTTCCGCACCCGCGACATCGTCGACCGGATCGATGCTGCCATCGACGAGTTCGCGCAGCCGGGTTCAAACCGGCAACGCTGGCTGCCCGGCTGCGAGCCCCTGACCGGGCGCGAAGTCGATGTGCTCGAGCACCTTGCTGCCGGCCTGACCAACAAGGAGATCGCCCGGCGCATACATCTGAGTGCGCGCACGGTCGAAGGCTACCGCGCAGGCATCCTGAAGAAGGCCGGCGCCCGCAACGTGACCGATCTGCTCCGCCGCATCTTCGGCCAGGGTTCGCCCACCCCGGTTTAAGGACCTAAGTTTAACGGCTTCGCCGCGAGTCGACGACACGTTCCGCGGCCTTGGTGCGGCCGCGGCGGCGCCCCCAGAAACCCCAATCGAACCAGTTTCTTCCCTGCCGCGTCCAACCATGTTGGCGAGGCATTTGATCGCACGCGTCCGGCTGGCGGCGCGGCGATACGGCAGGAGGGACTTTATGCGCATCACCGCAAGATGTTTGGCAACGACGAGCCTGGTTCTGGTGACCATGGCGACGGCGTCGCCATCATGGGCCGCCGATGTGGACGCCACATCGGCCATCGACACCGTCACCGTCTATCCGGATGGCGCCACCGTCACCCGTGTCATCGCGTTGGACCTCGCTTCCGGCGACAGCACGCTGGTCGCCAAGGACTTTCCGCTCTCGCTCGATCCGTCCTCCCTGCGTGTCGAGGGCGAGGCGGGCGCAAAACTGACCATCGGGACCATCGACGCGCGGCCGCCGCGCGCGGCACAACCCGCGAATCTGCCCGAGCTCGATAAGCGCATCGAGGCGTTGAAGGATCAGCGCGCCGATCTGCAAGGCGATATCGACGCGGCCAACGCCCGGCGCAAATTCGCGCAGCACTTTGCGGAGGCTTCTCCCGCCGGCCTTGGCGAGAAGGGCGAGGCTCGGCCGATCACCGAATGGCGCGCAGCCTTTACCGCGGTCGCCGAGGAGATCGCGACCGCTGACACCGCGATCCGCGACGCCACGCGAAAGCAGCGCGAGATCGATCGGCAGCTCGCGCAACTTGAAGCGGAGCGTTCGGCCAAGCCGCCGAGCAAGCTTGAGGTTCGCATCGATGTCGCCTCCGCCGCCGCGACGAAGGCGACGTTGCGGGTGACTTATGCAGTCCGCAATGCGCGTTGGCTGCCGCTGTATGACGCCCGGCTCGACACCGGTGCCAAGGACCGCAAGCCGCAGCTCGAGCTGGTTCGCCGCGCCGAGGTGACACAGTCGACCGGCGAAGACTGGTCGAACGTCAGCCTCGGTGTTTCCACCGTTCGCGTCAGCCGCGGCGGCAGCGCGCCGGAGCTGAATTCGCTGGTTGTGAGGTATCCGCAACTGCCGAAGCCGCTGGCAATGGGCACGGCGTCGGACATGGCGGTGCCCGCGCAGCCGATGACGCGGCAGGCGCAATCTCCGGCGATGGCGAAAGCGGCGGAGCCCGAGCTGCGTGAGCGCGCGCACGAGCAGCAGGCCAACGCCGAGATCGGCGATTTCCAGGCCGTGTATCAGATCAGCGGCCGCGTCAGCCTCGGTGCCAATGAGGGCGCCAAGAGCCTGCTCATCTCCTCCATGACCGTGACGCCCGACCTCGCCATCCGCGCCGCCCCGGTCGCGGATCCCACCGCTTACCTCGAGGCGTCATTCAAGCTTGCCGAGGATACCAATCTGCTGCCCGGTAAGGTCGCTATCTTCCGCGACGGCACGTTCGTCGGTCGCAGCAAATTTTCGACCGCCGCGCGGAACGATGCGATCCGGCTCGGCTTCGGCGCCGACGACAAGATCAAGATCGAGCGCACCGTCATCAGGCAGAACGAAGGCACGGCCGGCGTGATCTCGTCCTCCAAGACCGACACGCGTTCGTTCCGCACCGTCGTCCGCAACGGGCACGACTTCCCGATCCGCATCGCGATCGAGGATCAGCTTCCGGTCAGCGAGAACGAGGATATTGGCGTCGAGATGCTGTCCTCGACCACGCCGCCCACGACCACCAATCTGCGCGACAAGCGTGGCGTGCTGGAATGGGCGTTCGACGCAAAACCCGGCGAGATCAAGGAGATCAAGTTCGCCTGGCGCGTCCGCTGGCCCAAGGACAAGGGCATGGTGATCGTGCCGGCGGGCTAATGCGCCCGATCTGAGCCGAGGCACGGCGCCATCTTCCTTACCTCTCCCCGCAAGCGGGGAGAGGTAGTGCATCTTCACCGCGGCGGCAGTTCGGCTCGCGCCGCCGCCCGCATCGATTGCGGCAGCACGTAGGGCACGCCGTCGTCGGCCTGATGAACGACGGCGTCGATCTCGAAGATGTCGCGAATGGTCTCGCGCGTGACGATTTTGCTGCGCGGGCCGTCGGCGGCGAGCCTGCCGCCGTTCAGGACGATCAGCCGGTCGGCGAAGCGGATCGCGAGGTTGAGGTCGTGCAGGATTGCGATCACGGCCGTGCCGCCTGCGGCGCGGCGGCGCGCGGCTTCGACGAGGTCGATCTGGTGACGCAGATCGAGGCTCGATGTCGGCTCGTCCAGCAGCAGGAGCCCCGGCCCATGCTCGGCCTCGCCGCAGGCGAGCTGCACCAGCACGCGGGCGAAATGGGTGCGCTGCTGCTCGCCGCCCGATAGCGTCGGCAATTGCCGTTCGCGGAAATGCGCGAGGCCGACCTCGTCGAGCGCGGCGTCGACGAGTGGCACGGCATCGCGCAGGCTGCGGTCGCCCGCGCCCATCAGCACGATCTCCTCGACTGTGAAGGGGAAGGTGACGTTGATGTGCTGGGACAGCATCGCGCGGCGCGCGGCAAGCCCGCGCGGCGTATAGCTGCTGATGTCGCGCTGCTTCAGCTGCACCTCGCCCTCGCTCGGGCGGAGATCGCCGGAGAGCAGCCGCAGCAGCGTCGACTTGCCGGCGCCGTTCGGGCCGATGATCGCGACCATCTCGCCTGCTTCAACCGACAGACCGACCCCATCGAGCAGCGTGGCGCGGCCGGCGCGCTTGCTTAAGCGTCGCGCCTCGATCACGGCGCTCATAGCGAGGCAAGCCCGCGCTGCCGCAGCAGGATGCCGAGGAAGACCGGCGCGCCGACCGCCGCGGTCAAGATGCCGATCGGCATCTCCGCAGGCGCCACGATGGTGCGCGCCAGCGTGTCGGCGCCGACCATCAGGATGGCGCCGAGCAGCACCGAGGCCGGCAGCAGCAGGCGGTGTGCCGGCCCGATGACGAGACGGAGTAGATGCGGCACGACGATGCCGACGAAGCCGATGACGCCACTGATCGACACCGCGACCCCCGTCATGGCGGAGACCATGACGATCGAGATCCGCTTGAGGCGCTCGACGTCGACGCCGCCGTGAAACGCGTCGGCCTCGCCGAGCACCAGCAGGTCGAGGCCGCGGGCAATATACGCGCAGGCGCCGAGCCCGATGATGAGGATCGGCGCGAGCACGGCGGCCTTGGTCCAGGTCGCGCCGCTCATCGAGCCCAGCAGCCAGAAGGTAATGTCGCGAAGCTGGCGGTCGTCGGCGATGAACACCAGAAGCCCGATGCCGGCATTGGTGATGGCGGTGATGGCGACGCCGGCGAGCAGGAAGATCGCGATCGAGGTCCGCCCGGCGCGGCTGGAGATGCCGTAAAGGATCGCGGTCGTGACCAGTGATCCCGCAAAGGCCGCGAGCGGCAACAGCTCGGTCTGCAGGAAGCGCAGCGTCTCGCCGAAGCGTGAGTCGGTGAAGACGATCGCGCTTGCGGCCGCCAGCGCGCCGCCGCTGGAGACGCCGACCAGCGCGGGATCGGCGAGCGGGTTGCGAAACAATCCTTGCATGATGGCGCCGGCTGCGGCGAGCAGGCCGCCGACCATCGCGGTTGCCACGATCCGGGGAATCCGGATCGACCACAACACGAGCTGGTCGCGCGCCGTCATGGCATCGGCGGTGGTGTTGCCTGCAAGACCGAGTGCGGCGGGCAAGCGAGAGAGGGGAATGCCGGCTGCGCCCACGGTCAGCGCGACGATGGCGGTGGCGGCGAGGATCACCAGGAGGAGGGGAATGGCAATCGACGTAAATCGCCGTCCTGCGCCCGCGCGCCGCGGGGTCCGCGAATCCGTCCCGATCGCCACGCTCATTGCCGGCAGTTCGCCGCCGACAGAGCCGACGTGAATGCGCCGCCCTCGGCCAAAGCCGGATAGAGCTTGACGGAGAGATCACGCGCCGCCGCGGCTGTGCGCGGTCCGAAGCCGAGCAGATAGAGGCCGTCCATCGTGATAAAGCTCTTGTTGGCCGCGACCGGCGTCAAGGCGAAGCCGGGATGGGTGTAGACCGCGTCGGCCTGCAGTGAATCCTTGCCGCGCTCGATCGACAGCACGACGTCGGGTTTTGCCGCGACGATTGCCTCGTCGCCGATGTTCTTGTAGCCGTCGTAATCCTCGACCGCGTTGGTGGCGCCCGCGAGCTGGATGATCTCGTCGGCGGCGGTCTTATGACCGGCGACCATCGCCCGTCCGTTCAGGAGCGACATCACGAACATCACGCGGACCGGCTTCGTGACCTTGGCACGCAGTGCGCGCAGCTGCGCAAGATCGGCGCTGACCGCGGTCGCCAGGCATTCAGCGCGGGCATCGACGCCCATGGCATGGCCGACCAGCTTGATCTTCTCGATCAGGCCTTCCTCGGAGAAGGTCTCGGGCACCAGCACCAGCGGCACCTTCGCCGTCTCCAGCAGGTCCATGGTCTCGCGCGGGCCCGATCCCTGGATCGCCAGGATCAGGGTCGGATTGAGGCCGAGCACGCCCTCGGCTGAAATCTGGCGCATGTAGCCGACATTGGGTTTGTCGTGCAGCGCCGCCGCCGGATAGAGGCTCGTGGTGTCGACGCCGACCAGGCGGCCCTCCAGCCCGAGCGCATAGAGGATCTCGGTAATGGCGCCGCCGATCGAGACCGTGCGGGCGAAGTCGGCAACGGCGACATCGCGATTGCGCGCATCATGCACCGTGATACCGGCCGCGTGCGCGGTCGAGGCGAGCGCGATGGTGCCGGTGAGCAGGAGGTTTGCGAGGGTGCGACAAAATGTCATTGCAAGTTACTTCGTCAGGATCAGCTTGTTTTGCGAGGTCAGGCGAAGGCGATAGGCGTCCTCGCCATGCGCGATGATGATCTCGCGCTCCGCCGCAAACAGCTCGCGGCTGTCGATCCGGCTCCCGCGTACGGTCAAACTTCTCGTTGTTGCAGAAGGGCTTTGTGTCGGCCCTGCCGCATCGCCGCTATTGTCTCCGGACGTTGCTGACATGGTAGGTGTGATGCGCTTTCGAAATTTCAGATGCGTCTTGTTTGTATAAGCGGCATCAGGCGCATTCCAACGGCGGCAATTTACAATCGATATAAACTGCAACTTGATGACATTGACCGTCAGGGTGTTGCCACGTAACCAAATGGAACAATGCGGGCCGGGGGGCCTGCACCAGAGAATAGCCAGCCAGTCGCTCGCCGCGCGAGCGCACGCCAGCCAAACAAGACATATCATGATTGGGTTGGGTGTATGGCTGACGGGGCTAGGTATTCGCGCGCGCTGATTTTGGGCGCGTCGGTGGTTTCAATTGCGGCGGTGTCGCCGGTGAGCAGCTTTGCGCAGACCGCGGATCAAACCGCGCAACCATCCAAGCCGGCGAAGCCCAAGCAGGCCAAGCGCAATCCGGCCAAGCCGCAAGCTGTTCAGCCGCAGCAGGCCAGCACCAGCGTGTGGGATGCACGCGCGCAGGCGATCGTCGGTGTTCAGGCGCTCGACACCATCACGGCTGCCGCCTCCAAGACCGAAGAGCGCGCGGTCGATGCGCTCGCACCGGTCAGCGTCGTGACGTCGTCGCAGATCCAAAGTCGCCAGGCCAGCACGGTCGGCGATCTCATCTATAATGTGCCGGGCGTATGGGTTCAGAACCGCGGCGACGAGCCGTCAACCTCGATCAATATCCGCGGCTTGCAGGATTTCGGCCGCGTCGCCGTCGTCGTCGACGGTGCGCGGCAGAATTATCAGCGCACGGG
The DNA here is from genome assembly GCF_029953005.1 of Bradyrhizobium sp. Mp27. Classification (NCBI taxonomy): domain Bacteria; kingdom Pseudomonadati; phylum Pseudomonadota; class Alphaproteobacteria; order Hyphomicrobiales; family Nitrobacteraceae; genus Bradyrhizobium; species Bradyrhizobium sp. Mp27. Next base: position 65,349 of record NZ_JASAUS010000013.1, read on the forward strand.
CCATTTCGCCAACGGCTCGTTCTTCCTCAACCCCGAGCTGATCAGCGGCATCGACATCGTCCGTGGTCCGACCGCCAACATCTACGGCTCCGGTGCGATCGGCGGCGTGGCGTCGTTCCGCACCAAGGATATCGAGGACGTCGTGCGTGCCGGCGAGCGCTGGGGCGTCGACGTCAAGACCATCCTTGGCAGCAATTACGGACGCGCGCTCGGTTCGGCCTTCGGCGGTGTTCACGTCAATCCGAATGTGGATGTGTTCGCGGGCGGCACCTATTCGACGCAGGAGAGCTACAAAGACGGCACCGGCTTCGAGGTCGCCAACACCGGCAACCGGCTCACCAGCGGCATCGCCAAGCTGACGGTGCGCCCGGCCGACGGGCACGAGATCAAGCTCGGCACCATCTTCCAGGAGGACATCTACAGCGTGGGCCAGCCGCCACGCCGTGCCGGCGATCCCAACTCGACCAATGCGAACGGCGCCAACAACCTGAGCGGCACGTCGATCTACAGGTCCGACGTCAAGAACTACACCACGACGCTCGGTTGGAAATATTCGCAGCCGGATGACCAGTGGTTCGACTGGGATGCGAAGGTCTACTGGAATCGAACCGAGAACGACCAGGTCAAGACCGCGCATACCAGCACGACGCCGTCGGTCTTCTGCGGCGGCGTGCCCGGCAATGCCGTGTCCGGCTGTATCGGCAGCAACCGTGGATATCTGCTCGATACGGTCGGCGTCGACGTGTACAACACCACGCGCTTCGATACCGGCAGCTGGCGTCATGCGGTGACCTACGGACTGGACGCGTTCCAGGACAAGGTGTCGACGCAGGACAGGACCGGCACGTCGGAGGTGACGACGCCCGGCGGTCAGCGTACGGTCTCCGGCGGTTTCGTGCAGTGGAAGGCGAACTATACCTCGATGCTCGAGGTGATCGGCGCGCTCCGCTACGACAATTATCAGCTCTCCTCGGCATCCTCGTCGTCCGGCGGCGACCGTTTGTCGCCGAAGATCACCGTAGGGCTCGTTCCCACGGCGGTCGTGACGCCCTATGTCAGCTACGCCGAAGGTTATCGCGCGCCGTCGATTACGGAAACGCTGGTCAGCGGTCCGCATTCGGGCGCGACGATCAACGACTCGTTCTTCCGCTGTCCGTCGGGCACGCCGGGTCCGGGCGCGGATTCGACCTTCTGCTTCGTCCCGAATCCGAACCTGCGGCCCGAGGTCGGCAAGAACAAGGAGATCGGCTTCAACATCAAGAAGAACGATCTGTTCACGGCGGGCGATACGCTGCGCGGCAAGATCAACGTGTTCCGCAACGACATCTCCGACTTCATCGATCAGGTCGCCTATGGAAATCCGCTGGTGGTCCCCACCGGCCCGCCGCCGGCGCCCTCCATCACCGTGCTTCCGTTCCTGCAATATCAGAACGTCGCGTCCGCCCGCATCCAGGGTGTCGAGGCCGAGGCGATGTACGACGCGAACACCTGGTTCTTCGGCCTCTCCGGCTCTTACCAGAACGGCAAGAACCTCCAGACGGGATTTGGCCTGTACAGCGTTCCGCCGCAGAAGGTCACGACGACCGCCGGCGTGCGGTTGCTGGACCGGACCCTGATCCTCTCGGTGATGTGGACGTCGGTGATCGCGAACACCGACATCCCGCCGACCTATACGCCGGCGACGTCGTACGATCTCGTCAACCTCTACGCCCAGTATCAGCCGCGGCCCGATCTCACGCTCAACTTCTCGGTCGAAAATCTTCTCAACCAGTACTACCGGCCCTACGCCATTCCGGTCGGCAGCACGGGCGATACGCAAAACGACGTGAAATGGGCGAGCGCCGGCCCCGGGCTCGTGGTCAAGGGAGGCCTGAAGTACCACTTCGGCGGCATCTAAGGAGTACGCCGACGACCCCACACGGGACGCCGTATTGACCGCCAGAGCCACGCTGACGTCCCAGCGTGGCTTCGGCACGTTCTGAAACATCCGCTCGGCATTCGCCGATCAACAAGACTGACAGGAGAAAAATCTTATGTTCATCGCCATGAATCGTTTCCAGGTGAAGCTCGGCTCGGAAGCTGCTTTCGAGACCGTCTGGCGCACCCGCGAATCCTATCTCGGCAGCATGGCCGGCTTCGTCGAATTCCACCTGCTCAAGGGGCCGCTGCTCGAGGACCACACGCTGTATTCCTCGCACACGGTCTGGGTCGACAAGGCGGCGTTCGAGGCCTGGACGCGGTCGGACGAATTCCGTCGCGCTCACGCGCGCGCCGACAACAAGACCGGCGAAAGCCTCTATCTCGGCCATCCCAAGTTCGAAGGGTTCGAGGTCATCATGACCGAGCGCAAGACGAACGCGGCCGCTTGAGATCGCGGCTGATCACGAAAGGGAGCCGGACATGCTGAGCACCGATCTCGCCGATCTCAAGGCGTATATGGCCGACAATCCCGGTGCGGTGATCGAGGACGTTGCGCGCGAGCGCAAGGTCACTCCGCGCGCGGTGATCGAGGCGCTGCCGTCGTCGATGGTGCGCGTTGGGAGCGGCGAGCATTTCGCCGCCGCCATGCAGGACATCGCCGCGTGGGGCGAGGTCACGCTCATCGTGCACACGGATGACGCGATCTTCGAGTTCACGGGCGCGGTCCCGGCGGGCGAGGTCGGCCGCGGCTATTTCAACCTGATGCAGCCGAAGGGATTGCACGGCCATCTCCGCCACGAACGCTGCGCGGCCTTGGCTTTCGTCGAGCGTCCCTTCATGGGCAAGACCTCGGCCTTCATTGCCTTCGTCAATGCCGACGGCGGCATCATGTTCAAGGTCTTCGTCGGCCGCGACGAGACCCGGGCGCTGCGGGCGGACCAGCTCGTGCGATTCCGGCAGCTGGCGGACCGGATCGCGGCGCAGGGCGTGGCATAATTTCCTTCTGTCTGTCGGGAGATCAGGATGCAGAGCAATTTTGGGCTTCGGCATGTGATCCTAACAATTGGGCTGGTGCTTGCGCCGGCCCCGGCCTTCGCCATCGACGAAGCGCTGTTGCCGCGCAATCTGTCGCCCTGGGGCATGTTCCTCGGTGCCGACATCGTCGTGAAGGTGGTGATGGTGGGGCTCGCCGTCGCCTCGCTGGTGACGTGGACGGTGTGGCTCGCCAAGACCATCGAGCTGAGCCGCAAGAGCAAGCTCGCCGTAGAGCGGACGCGCGCGCTCGAGGGCAGGATGAAGCTGGCGGAGGCGGCGGAGCGGACCGGCGACGCGCATGATGCGGTCGCCCAGCTCATCCAGTCCTGCGCGAAGGAGGCGGAGCTCTCCGGCGGCATTGTCGATGACGGCCTCCAGGAGCGCGTCGCGCTGCGGCTTGAGCGCGTAGAGGCGGCGATGTCCAGGCAGATCGCGCGCGGCACCGGCGTGCTCGCGACCATCGGCGCTACCGCGCCGTTCGTCGGCCTGTTCGGCACGGTCTGGGGCATCATGAACTCCTTCATCGGCATCTCCGAGAGCCACACCACGAGCCTTGCGGTGGTCGCGCCCGGCATCGCCGAGGCGCTGCTTGCGACCGCGCTCGGACTCGTCGCGGCTATTCCGGCGGTCGTGATCTACAATCAACTCGTCCGCGGCATCGCCAATTACCGCGCGCTGCTCGGGGACGCCTCGGCGCAGCTCATGCTGCTGGTCAGCCGGCAGCGCGACAACAGAGAGTTCCGCCTGGCGCGGGCGGCGGAGTAGGCCATGGCTGCGAAGCTCGGCGCACGCGGGGGATTGCCGCTGAGGCGCGGCGACCCCGGCGATCTCGATGTCACCCATGAGATCAACGTCACGCCGTTCATCGACGTGATGCTGGTGCTGCTGATCATCTTCATGGTGGCCGCCCCGCTCGCCACCGTCGACATCGGCGTCGAATTGCCTGCGACCGCCGCCGAGCCGGCGCCGCGGCCGGACAAGCCGACCTTTGTCACGGTGAAGCCGGATCTCACGGTGGCCGTCGGCGAAGACACGATGGCACGCGACGGTCTCGCCGCTGCGCTCGCCGTCGCCACTCAAGGCCGCAAGGACGAGCGCATTTATCTGCGTGCCGACAAGGCCGTGAGCTACGGCGACCTGATGGAGGTCATGAATACCCTGCGCAATGCCGGCTACCTCAAGGTCGCGCTGGTCGGCCTCGACGGACGCAGCTGATGGCCGCGAACGCCTTTGCCCTGCACGAGCCGCTTGGCGAACGCGAAACCGCGCGCTGGGGTGTATCGGGTGCGGTGATCGTGGCCTTGCATGTTGCCGCCGCGGTGCTTGCGATGAGCTGGCTCAGGTCGCAGCCGGAGCAGGGCGTCACCCTGCCGGCGATCATGGTCGATATGGCTCCGATCACGTCGGCGCCTCAGGCGACGCCGGACGACGTTGTGCCGGGGCCGGTGATGAAGGAGGCCGATGCCTCACCGCCGGAGCCGATGCAGCGGCAGGCGGTCGAGGAGACCATCGCGCCGACACCGCCACAGGAGAAGCCCGACGTGGTGGCGCCGCCGGAGCAGAAGCTCGAGCCGACACCGGCCAAGCCGGAGCCCGCGAAAATCGTGCCGCAGGAAAAGCCGGCGCCCGAAAAGCCGAAAGTAGTTCGTCCGGAGGCAAAGAAGCCGTCGGAGGCGCGCCCCGCGCCTCGCACCAGCGCGCCACCGCGCGCCGAGCGGGAGGCACCTGCAGCGTCCGCCATGAGCGCCGGCGCGGTCGCATCGCTGGTTGCGAGTTACAATCAGCGCGTCCGTGCGCACCTGATGCGCCTTCACTCCTATCCGTCCGGCGGCAACGGCCAGCGCGGGCTGGTCCGGGTGAGTTTCACAATCGGCCGTAACGGCCAGGTCACGTCCAGCCGCATCGCTTCGTCTGGCGTTGCCGCGTTCGATGCCAAGGCCACGTCGATGATCCACCAGGCCTCGCCGTTCCCGCCGATCCCGGCGGAGATCAAGAACAGCTCGATGAGCTTTACCGTTCCGGTGGACTTTATCGTGCGGTAGCCCTCCGCTGTCATGCCCCGCGAAAGCGGGGCATCCAGTACGCCGGGGCCGCGCGCTCAATCACCGGCGCCGCGGCGTGCTGGATCGCCCGGTCGACGCCGGGCGATGACCGTGTTGAGAGAGCGTCGGCTTACTTCGCCTTCAGGAAATCCGCGACCTCGAGCAGCATGAACTCGTCGTCGTCGGCCTTGTTGGGATCGCGGCTGGACGAGAACGGCAGGTTGTTGTCGTTGCCGACGATGATGTGGGTCTCGTCGACGCGATCGACGTTCTCGATGGTGAAGAACGGGAAAGTGTAGACGCCGTCATTGAGCGGCTTGCGGGCCTTCTTGTCGGGGTCCTGGATCTTCATCAGATCGATATAGCCGATCTTGCGCACGGGCTTGCCGACATTGGCGTCGGTCAGCTCGATCTTGTAGACGCGCTTGAACTTGGCGATGTCAGGGAAGCAGTTCTCGCCGCGGGTGCCTTGCGGGCAGGCCTTGTCGGCCGTGCCTTCGCCGTTGTCGCGCTCGATGATGAGGCCGGAGGCCTGATCGATCATGTTGAAGTCGCCGATGGCGTTGCCGTTCTGCTCGAACACATATTGCCAGTAGCGGCCGGTGAATTTTTCGGCGGCGACGTCGAATTCGAGGATGCGGGAGGCTTCCTTGCCGTCGACCTTCTCCCAGTCCTTCTTGTCGGCGTCCCACAGCGGGCCCTCGAGCAGGCCGTAGAGGAACTTGCCGTCCTTGGACGAGGCAAAGCCCTCATAGCCCTTGGAGCGGCGGAGGTTGACGTTGGTGTAGGTCGCCCCCGGCGCGCCCGGCGTCGCCACGGCCCAGTTGTCCGGCGAGCGCACCGGCTTGCCGTCGGCAACCGTCTCGAACACGCCGAGGATCTTGCCTGATTTGTCGGCCTTCAGGATATAGGGGCCGAACTCGTCGCCGATCCAGAAGGTGTCGCCGATGATCTGGAAGCCCTCGGTGTCGAAATCGGAGCCGGTGAGATAGCGCTTCTGCGTATCCTCATGCACGATGCGGAACGGCACCTTCTTGTCGGGATCGTGCAGGAAGATGGTTTCCTGGCGTTCGATCTTGCCGCTCGCCCAATCCATCTTGTAGCGGTTCAGGTACAGCATCGAATCCGGCGAGTTGGCGCGCGCGCCCATGCCGTTGTCGGTGATGACCCAGTAGCTGCCGTCGGGCATGTGCTTGATGCCGGAATGCCCCTGCAGCGGCTGGCCCTTGAACGGCAGCGACACGCTGGTCGCACGCTCATAGGACTTGCCCATCACGGTGCCGAGCGCGTCGATGCGCTTGCCGGTGGTGTATTTGCCCGAGGTCTTGAGATCGGCAGGCGCGTCGGCCGGCACGTCGATGAAGGTCGCGGCCGGCATCACCACGTGGCCGGCGAGCTTCGCCGGAAATTCACCCTCGTTCTGTGCAAGCGCTGTGCTCGCGGTGAGAATGATCGTTGCGACGGAGGCAAGAAAAGTCGCGCGCATGTGCGTCTCCTGTTAGCGGACGACGCCTTATGCGGATCGCATGTTGCAGTTTTGTGAAACCGGGCGAAACGCCGCAGCCTCTTCGCCTCTCCCCGTAAGAACGGGGAGAGGGGGACGAGAAAGCACGGTTACTCCTTTACCGCGCCGGTCAGCGACGACACGTAGTAGTCCACGAACAGCGAGTAGAAGATCGCGACCGGCAGCGAGCCGAGCAGCGATCCCGCCATCAGCGCGCCCCACTGGTAGACGTCGCCGGTGACGAGCTCGGTCAGGATCGCGACTGGCACGGTCTTGTTGGCGCCGCTCTGGATGAAGGCGAGCGCGTAGATGAACTCGTTCCAGGACAGCGTAAAGGAGAAGATGCCGGCCGAGATCAGCCCGGGCACCGCCAGCGGTAGCGTGATCCGCCGCAGGATCTGCAGGCGCGTGGCGCCGTCGACCAGCGCGCATTCCTCGAGCTCGTAGGGGATCGACTTGAAATAGCCGATCAGGAGCCAGGTGCAGAACGGCACCAGGAAGGTCGGATAGACCAGGATCAGCGCCATCGGTGAGTCGAACAGGCCGAACTGCACCACGACGGTGGCGAGCGGGATGAACAGGATCGACGGCGGCACGAGATAGGCGAGATAGATGCCGAGGCCGACATAGGGACTGCCGCGGAAGCGCAGGCGCTCGATGGCGTAGGCGGCGAGCGTGCTCGCGATCAGCGACAGCGTGGTCGACCCGATCGCAACGATCATCGTTGTCCACAGCCAGCGCGGATAGGCGGTGTCGAACAGCAGGTGCTTGACGTGCGCCAGCGTCGGCGAAGTGATCCAGAACGGGTTGTGATCCTTGAAATTCATCAGCTCTGCGTTCGGCTTGAACGACGTGATCGCCATCCAGTAGAACGGAAACAGCAGGATCAGCACGAAGCAGCCGAGCGGCAGGTAGATCATCATCAGCCGCCGCAGCCCGGAATCCCAGGCCATGGTGTCGGGCGGTGTGTTGGCGACGGCGGCCGGCTGCGCGACAGTGTCAGTCATTGGCCTCTCCCTGCTGCCATTTGCGGCGCGCCAGGCCGAAATAGGAGAACAGTGTCGCGAACACCAGGAACGGGATCATCGACACCGCGATCGCGGCACCTTCGCCGAGCTCGCCGCCGGCAATGCCGCGCTGGAAGGCGAGCGTCGCCAGCAGATGGGTCGAGTTCACCGGGCCACCGCGGGTGATGGCGTAGACCAGCTGGAAATCGGTGAAGGTGAAGATGATCGAGAAGGTCATGACGATGGCGAGGATCGGCATCATCATCGGGAAGGTGATGTAGCGGAAGCGCTGCCAGGCGCTGGCGCCGTCGAGCATCGCCGCCTCGTAGAGCGAGGGCGAGATGGTCTGCAGGCCCGCGAGCAGCGAGATCGCGACGAAGGGAATGCCGCGCCAGATGTTGGCGGCAATCAGCGAGAAGCGCGCCGGCCAGGGCGAGCCGAGGAAGTCGATATTGGTCGTCCGCCAGTGCAGCACGTCGACCAGCAGATAGGAGATGATCGAGAATTGCGGATCGTAGATCCACCAGAACGCCAGCGCCGAGAGCACGGTCGGCACGATCCAGGGCAGCAGCACGATGGCGCGGAGCAGGCTCTTGAACGGAAAATGGTTGTTGAGCAGCAGCGCGAGCCAGAAGCCGAGCGCGAACTTTCCGAAGGTCGCGACCGCCGTATAGAACACGCTGTAGAACACCGCGCCCCACCAGAGGGGATCGGTGAGCAGATACTGGAAATTCTCAAGGCCCACGAAGACGCCGCGTCGGCCGATCGTGGTGTCGGTGAACGCGAGCCAGATGCCGAGGCCGAGCGGATAGGTGAGGAATACCGCGAGCAGACCGATCGCGGGCGCCAGGCACATCACGATCAGGAACGGCTTGTAGTCGAACAGCCGCACCAGCCACGACGGTTGCCGCTGCGCCAGCGCGAGAGAAGAGAGTGTGGTCACGGACATCGGTCGTTGTCCTGTTTTGAATGTTACCACACCGTCATTGCGAGCGAAGCGAAGCAATCCAGTCTGTTTCCGTTGTTACAGTCTGGATTGCTTCGTCGCTTTGCTCCTCGCAATGACGGCCGCGCCTTTCGGCGTTACTTCGCCGCCTGACGCCGGAAGTACCGCTTGCAGCGCTGCTCCGCTTCCGCGGCCGCGGCCTCCGGCGTCGCGGCGCCGGTCGCGACCGAGGCGAACATCTGCACCGTCACATAGTCCGCGCGCACCGCACCTGTGGCGGTCGAGATCGGACCCTTGTAGCCGGCGTAGTACGTGCTGTTCATGGTGTTCTTGAAGATCGCGACCTTGGGATCGCCCTTCCACACCGCCGCATCGGCGTAGGCCGCAAGCGGTTGCGACCAGTAACCGCTGTTGGCGTTGAGCCACGGCTCGTACTGGTCCTTCTCCAGCATGAACTGCAGGAAGGCCTTCGCCGCGTTCGGATACTGGCTGTGCTTGAACACCATGGCGTTCAGCGTCAGTCCCGACATCGGCGAGATCGGTGCAAGGCCCTTCGGCAGCAGCTGATGTTCGGAATCCTCGGCGATCGCCGCGGTCGCCGGATCATTTTTCAGCGAGAAATACAGCGAGACGCCGTTCGCCGTCAGCCCGATTTCCTGCGAGGAATAGGCGCGGTTGTTGCTGACGTCGTTCCAGGACGGCGTACCGGGGATGAAGGTCGGATAAAGCTCCTTCACGTAATTCAGCGCCGCGATGGTCTCCTTGCTGTTGATGGTGACATTGCCTTCCTCATCCAGCAGCGAGGCATTGTGCGACCACATCATCCAGTCCGCAAAGCCGTTGCCGTCGCCGACGGCATTGCCCAGCGCAAAGCCCGCGGGCTTGCCGGCTTTCTGCAGCTTCTTGCAGAGGTCGAGGAGCCCGGCATGGTCCTCCGGCGCCTTGTCGAACCCGACGGATTTGAGGATGGACTTGCGATAGATCAGGGGACCGGCGGTGGCCCCGAACGGGAGCCCGATCCAGGTATCGCTCTTGGCCTTCTTGCCGTAGGCTTTCGCAAGGTTCTGCCACCCGCCATACTTCTTGCCGAGATAGTCGGCGACGTCGGTCAGCTCGATCAGCTTGTCGACATAGATGTGCGGCGCGTCGGAGAAGCCGATGATGATGTCGGGGCCGGCGCCGGAATTCGAGGTCACCGCGGTCTGCTGGTTGATGTCCTCCCAGCCGACGAAGTCGACCTTGACCTCGACCCCGGTCTCCTTGGTGAATTTGGCCGCGTTGGCACGGAACACGTCTTCGTCGGCCTGGACGAAGCGCACCGGCCGCAGCATGCGCAAGGACGCGCCTTTCTCGATCGGCAGTTTCGGGGCGGGGACGTCCGCGGCCTTGATCGTGGATTGAGCGTGCGCTGCAACACCGGTTGCCGCGAGCGCCGTAGCGGACAGGCCCAGCGCCAAGGCATCACGACGGGTGATGTCGTTCCTCATCAGTTCCTCCCTATGATGTCTCCCTTCCCGGCGTTGATCGCCGGTGAAGGGCCGTTCCGATTCCAGGCGCGCTTGGCGCCGGCCGCCTAGCTGTTCGGGCCGCGATCCATGCTGACGGGCTGCCAGCGGCGGAGCGCGGTGTTCTGCAGCACCGACGGATTGACGCAGCTTACCGGCCACATGCCCTGAAGCACCAGTGACAATTCGTAGCCCACGCGGCGCTTGCGCGCCTCGTCGAACCGTGCCGAGGCCGAGGCGACATGGGCGGTCAGCGTCACGTTCTCCATGCTGAGGATGGGATTGTTGTGCGAGGGCGGCTCCTTCTCCAACACGTCGAGGGCGGCGTGCGCAATCCAGCCCTCCTGGAGCGCCTTGATCAGGCTTTCCTCGTCCACGGTGGCGCCGCGGCCGGTATTGATGAAGACCGATCCCTTCTTCATCTGCCGGAAGTGCTTCTCGGTGAGCATGTGATGCACCTCGGGCCTTGCCGGAGCGTGCATCGAGACGAAGTCGGATTGCGACAGCACCTCGTTCAGCGTCGCCGGGATCACGCCATGGTCGTACATCAGCGTTTCCTGGATGAAGGGATCGTAGGCCATCATGCGCAGGCCGAACGGGGCGGCGCGCTTCGCAACGGCACGCGCGACGCGGCCGAACGAGATGAAGCCGAGCGTCTGGCCCATCAGCCGCGGGATCTTCAACAGCGCTGGCCGGCCTTCGGCCCAGCGCCCGTCGCGCACCATCCTGTCCTGCTCGACCAGGCGGCGGAAGCCGGCGAGCAGCAGCATCATGGCGTGGTCGGCGACTTCCTCGATGAAGGTGTCGGGAATGTTGGTGACGGGAATTCCGCGGGCGGTCGCGGCCTTCACGTCGACGCTGTCGACGCCGACCGAGCCGAGCGTGATCACCTTGCAGCTATCGAGTGCGTCGATGATCGACTTGGTGATGGGGATGCCCTTGGCGTAGATGGCATCGGCGTTTTTCGCGGCGGCGATGAACTCGGCCTCGTTGGCGGGGGCTTCGACGATCTCGGCATCGATCGGATCGAGCGCCTCGCGCTCGAAGGAATAGTCGCTGCCTGCGACCGTGAAGCTCGCGCCCTTCGGCGTCACCACCCTGTATTTCGGCATTTCCTGCTCCCGATTTGGTCTGTCGGTTCTTGTTGTGACCCACACCTTGTGGGCGGGCCTTTTCGTCTTTTACGCGAAATCGGAGCGGTCGCGTACAATCGTCGGTTGCCGCTGCGGCGATTTATTCGACTGTTTCGGCCTTCCGTCCGGGCTTCTACGGAGCCGCCCGTAACAGGTTGATAAGAGGTCACACACTAAAAGTTGAATCAAATTTATCGATTCCCTTGCGCGCCCGTATCCCATTATTGCCGGAGCTGTCCCGTGAAGTTGAGCAATCTGAAGATCGCCCCGAAGCTCGGTATCCTCGTCGGCGTCACCCTGTTGGGCCTTTGCGTCTCCGGTGTTCTCGCCGGCTATCTGATGAAGCGCGAGATGGTGAATGCGCGCATCGACCAGGCCAAATCGATCGTCGACCTCGGTCGCAACTACGCTGCGGCGCTGAAGAAACGCGTCGACGCCGGCGAGCTGACGAAGGATGCGGCGATGGCCGACCTTCGCCGCTACGGCAACGCGATGACCTATGACAACGGCTCGGGCTATCTGTTCGGCACGTCCTATGACGGCATCACCCAGCTCGCGCCCGATCCGAAGCAGATCGGCACCAACCGCATGGATGTCGTGACCAACGGCCGCAAGCTGTCCATCGAGCTGATGAACGGTGTCAAGGCCAACGGCTCGATCCTGCTCTATTATGAATATGTGAAGCCCGGCCAGGAAACGCCGATCCGCAAGATCGGCTATGCGGTCGCGGTCCCCGGCTTCGACATGTATCTCGGCACCGGCGCCTATCTCGACGACATCGACGCCAAGATGGGCCCGGTCTACTGGCTGCTCGGCCTCGCCATGCTCGGCATCGTCATTGTCGCCGGCAGCGTCGCCTGGCTGCTCGGCCGCAGCATCAGCCGTCCGCTGGCGCTGCTCGGCGCCCGCATGAAGGATCTCGCCGACGGCAAGCTCGAGGGTGAGATTCCCGGGGTTGGTCGCGGCGACGAGGTCGGCGCGATGGCCTCGACCGTCCAGATCTTCAAGGACAACGCGGTCCGCATCCGCGGCCTCGAGAAGACCGAGGCCGATGCCAAGGAGCGTGCCGCGGCGGAACGTCGCAGTGCGATGGAGGGCATCGCCAGCGATTTCGAGCGCAGCGTCAACGGCATCGTCCGCTCGGTCTCCTCGGCCGCCGCCGGCATGCAGAGCACCGCGCAGTCGATGACCGCGACGGCCGGCGACGCCTCGTCGCGTGCGGCGACGGTCGGCGCCGCCTCGCAAAAAGCCTCCGGCAATGTCGGCACGGTTGCCGCGGCCGCCGAAGAATTGTCGAGCTCGGTTGCGGAGATCTCCCGCCAGGTCACGCGTTCGACCGAAGTCGCTAGCCGGGCCGTCAGCGATGCCGAGCGCACCAACGCCACCGTGCAGGTGCTCTCGACCGGCGCCGAGAAGATCGGCGAGGTCGTCAAGCTGATCCACTCGATTGCGGCGCAGACCAACCTGCTTGCGCTCAACGCCACCATCGAAGCGGCGCGCGCCGGCGAGTCCGGCCGCGGCTTCGCGGTGGTGGCCTCCGAGGTCAAGGCGCTGGCGAACCAGACCGCGAAGGCGACCGAGGAAATCTCCGCGCAAGTGGCGGCGATGCAGACCTCGACCAGCGACGCGGTCACGGCGATCTCCGGCATCACCCAGACCATCGCCGAGATGAGCGAGATCACCGCCGGCATTTCCGCCTCGATCGAGCAGCAAGGCGAAGCGACCCGCGAGATCGCCCGCAACATCCAGTCGGTCGCGGCCGGTTCGAACGAGATCAACGCCAATATCGGCAGCGTCACCTCGGCCGCGGAAGCAACCGGAACTGCCGCCACCGACGTGCTCACCAACGCCCGCGAGCTGGACAGCCAGTCCGGCGCGCTGCGCAGCGCCGTCGACGGCTTCCTCGCCAAGGTCCGCGCGGCGTAAGGCCGAACGCACGGAATTCGTAGGGTGGGCAAAGGCGCGCAAGCGCCGTGCCCACCTTTTTCATTTTCAACTTTTCGGCTGTCATGCCCCGCGAAGGCGGGGCATCCAGTACGCCGCGGCCCATCGGGTCAATCACCAACGTCTCGGAATACTGGATCGCCCGCCCCAGTGCGCAATTGCGCACAAGGCGGGCGATGACACCTTCCTAGACCCCCTACTGCTTCTCGATCTTCGCGTTGGTGATCAGCTTCTCCCACAGCACCAGCTGCTCGTTCACGAACGTGCCGAGCTGCTCCGGCGTGCCGGAGAAGGCGTCCATGCCGAGCGTGGCGAGCTGGGCCTTGATCTCAGGCTTCTCGACGATCTTCCTGATCTCGGCGTTAAGTCTGGTCACGATCTCCTTGGGCATGCCGGCGGGGCCGAAATAGCCCTGCCACGACGAGATGTCGAAATCCGGCACGCCGGCCTCCTGCATCGAGGGCAGGTTCGGCACCAGCGGCGAGCGGTCCTTGGTGGTGACGGCGAGCGCGCGCAGCGCGTTGCCGTTGACGTGGGGCAGGCCGGTCAGGATGTCGACGAACATCATCGAGACGCGGCCGCCCATGACGTCGTTGAGCGCCGGCGGCGAGCTCTTGTAGGGCACGTGCAGGAGATCGAGCCCGGCATTGTGCGCAAAGGTCGCACCCGACACGATCGCCGAGGACGAGCCCGACGCGTAGCTCAGTTTGCCCGGATTGGCCTTGCCGTAGGCGACGAGCTCGCCGACGGTCTTGGCCGGCACCTCCGGGTGAATCACCAGCATGAAGGGCAGGTCGCCGGTGCGCGCGATCGGGGTGAAGTCCTTGACGGGATCGTAGGTCAGGCTCTTGAGCAGATAGGGATTGGCCGAATGCGTGGTGTTGGTCGTCACCAGCAGCGTGTAGCCGTCGGGGGCGGCGCGCGCGACATAGGTCGCGGCGATCATGCCGTTGGCGCCCGCCTTGTTCTCGATCACGATGCCGACGCCGAGCGCCTGCGACAAATGCTGCGAGATCAGCCGCGTCGTGGTGTCGGTGCCGCTGCCGGCCGCGAACGGCAGCACCAGCGTGATGTTGCGGCTCGGATAATTGTCGGCCTGCGCGGCGGATGCGGCGGCGAGACAAAGCGCGGCTGCGCCGGCAGCGCGCAGGGCGCGGATCAGTGGTGACAGCATGTCTGGACGTTCCCTCTTTTTCGTTGGCGGGGAACCTAGCTTCTCTTCGCAAAAATCGGAAGACGGGAGTTTGTCACCCACCTCGCGGAATTATTTCACCGCAGAACCCTGGCGAGAGGCGAACACGACGCCGGCGAGCACGAGCGCATAGCCGATCAGATGAAACGGCTGGAGTTTTTCGCCGAGCAGGACGATCGCCATCGCCGAGCCGAACACCGGGACCAGATGGAAGAACGGCGCGGCGCGGTTCGGGCCGATCAGCGCCACGCCGCGGTTGAAGAAGAGATAGGCCAGCGTCGAGGGAAAGATCAGGATGTAACCCAGCGTCGCCAGCGTCACCCCGTCGGGTTGCAGGACACGGCCGCTGAGGGCTTCCCAGATCGCGGCGGGCAGCAGCATCGTCGCGCCGCAAAAGGTGGTGAAGGAGAGAAAGGAGAGCTGGTGGATCTTCGGCCGGCGCGGGATGAAGGCGGAGTAGAGCCCGAACGCCACGAGCGAAGAGGCGAACATGATGTCGCCCCTGTTGAAGCTGATGCTCGCGAGCGCGGCGAGATCGCCGCGCAGGATGATGATCAGCACGCCGAGAAGCGAGATCGCGATGCCGGCGAGCTGCGCACCCGTCAGCCGCACGCCGAACAGCACCAGCGACCACAGCGCCACGAACAGCGGTCCGGCCGACTGGATCAGCAGCGCGTTCAGCGCCTCCGTGTATTGCATCGCCCAGTACGAGATCGCGTTGTTGAAGGCAAAGCCGACCAGCGACAGGAACAGCATCAGCGGCAGGCTTTTGCGCAAATTCGGCCAGTCGCGCTTCAGATGCGGCCAGGCGAACGGCAACAGGATCAGGAACACGCCGAACCAGCGGATGGTGGTCACCGTCAGCGGCGGCACATGCGCGCCGACATGGCGCGCGAGCACGATGTTGCCGGCCCAGAACAGCGAGCTCAGGCTGAGCAGCAGGTAAGGCTGGTTGTTGAGCCAACTGGCCGGATTCGAGGCCTTTGGCGCGGGCGAAGCAATCGTCATTGGCGTTGGATGCGACCTTGCGCCGGATTCTTGTTGTGACACAAGTCTCGCGGCCGCAAGGCTACAATGCAGGCATGGCTTGAGGAGGTGTCATTGGCGGTTAATATGTTGAACATCGAGGGCCTGGAGCGGCTCGATGCAAATGCGCCGGTGGTGATGCTGAACCTGATGCGTTTTCACGCGCACTCGCGCGATGGCGACGGTTCGGGCTGGGACGCATACCTTCGTTACAGTGCGATCACAGTGCCCATGATCAGGGCACGCGGCGGCACGCTGCTGTGGACCGGCGAAGCGAAAGCGGTCGCGCTCGGCCCGCAAGATGGCAACGGCTGGGATTTCGTCGCGCTGGTCTATTACCCAACGGTTGCGGCTTTTATAGACATGATGACGTCCGAGGCTTACGAGACGCAGGCCGACCCGCATCGCGTCAACGGCTGCGCCGAGCACGTGATCATCGCGACGCGCGAGGCCTACAGCAAGTTCAGGACGAAGTAGCGCTGTCGCGCGGCACGCTCTTCCCCTCTCCCCTTGTGGGAGAGGGTGGCTCGCCGCGTAGCGGCGAGACGGGTGAGGGGTCTCTCTCCGCGAGTCCGCCTCTCGATTTGAGTCTGCGGAAGCAACCCCTCATCCGGCGCTTCGCGCCACCTTCTCCCACAAGGGGAGAAGGAAGAAGCTACGTCGCCTGCTTCCGCGACGCCACGAATACGCCGGCCAGCACCAGCGCAAAGCCGATGAAATGGAACGCCTGCGGGTGTTCGCCGAGGAACGCCATCGCCATGATCGAGCCGAACACCGGCACGACGTGGAAGAACGGCGCGGCGCGGTTGGCGCCGATCAGGCGTACGCCGCGATTGAAGCAGAGGTAGGCGAGCGTCGACGGGAACACCGCGACATAGAACAGCGTCAGCAGGTTCGGCCCGTCGAGCTTCATCACGGGACGCGCGGACAGCTCCCAGATCTCGAGTGGGATGAGACAGGCGGCGCCGGCGCCGAATGTGAACGCGAGGAACGACAGGCCGTGCATCGGCGGCCGCTTCAGGGTCAGCACCGAATACAGCGCGAAGATGATCAGCGCGACGATGAAGATGAGGTCGCCCTTGTTGAACGCGATGTTCGACAGCGTGGTGAAATCGCCATGCAGCAGGATCGTCAGCACGCCGCACATCGAGAGGGCCACGCCGAACGCCTGTGCCGCGGTGAGGCGGACGCCGAGGATCGCCAGCGACCACAGCGCCACGACCAGCGGGGCGGCCGACTGCAGCAGCAGCGTGTTGAGCGCCTGGGTATGTTCCAGCGCCCAATATTGCAGCGTGTTGAAGGCGCCGATGCCGGTGATCGACAGCACGATCATCAGGCCGAGCCTGCTGCGGATCGCGGGCCAGTCCTGGGCGAGATGTTTCCAGGCGAACGGCAGCACCAGCAGGAAGGCGAAGGTCCAGCGCAGGAACGACAGCGTCACCGGCGGGATGTGGCCGGCGGCGAGCCGCCCGACGATGGCGTTGCCGGCCCAGCACAGCGCGGTGATGCAGAGCAGCAAATAAGGCTGGTTGGCGATCCAGCTGTGACTGGATGATTCGGAGCCCGTGGTCTGGCCGGTGGCGGACATTGTGATTGTTATGGCCCCGTCATGCGACCGGAGCCCCGGCCCGGCGAGGTCGGGCCGGCTGATAGCCCGGCATGCCCAAAGACACGGAAATCGAAGTGGCATCAACGGGGGGCGGACGCATCGCGACCATGCAGTGGCGGGTCAGCCTCGCGCTTTGGCCGAAGCTTACGAAATGGCCATGGAAGGCTTCTGGATTTTCCGGGGATATCAAAGGCTTAAAGTGCGTCTTGAGCCCCGAAAAAGCCCCGTTCTTGCTTGCCTAGAGAGGCTGCTTCCTTTATCCGGTTGGCTGCCTCGCGTGCGAACGGCTCCGGCCGTCAGCTGGGCTGGCGCATCTAAAATCTTCAGAGGATTACCCGCGAATGGCCAACGTTGTCGTCGTCGGAGCCCAGTGGGGCGACGAAGGGAAGGGCAAGATCGTCGACTGGTTGTCGGAGCAGGCGGACATCGTCGTCCGCTTCCAGGGCGGTCATAACGCCGGCCACACGCTGGTCATCAACGGCAAGACCTACAAGCTCGCGCTGCTGCCCTCCGGCGTGCTGCGCGACCAGAAGCTGTCGGTGATCGGCAACGGCGTGGTGTTCGATCCGCAGGCCTTCCTCGACGAGGTCACCAAGCTGCGTTCGCAGGGCGTCGCGGTCTCCCCGGACAATCTGCGCGTGGCCGAGAACGTCACCCTGATCCTGCCGCTGCACCGTGAGCTCGACGCGCACCGCGAATCCGCCAATGCGGCAACCGCGATCGGCACCACCCGCCGCGGCATCGGACCGGCCTATGAAGACAAGGTCGGCCGCCGCGCCATCCGCCTGATGGACCTCGCCGATCTCGACACGCTCCCGCACAAAATCGACCGGCTGCTGGCGCATCACAATGCGCTGCGCCGCGGCCTCAACCTGCCGGAGTTCGACGGCAAGGTGATCCTGAAGGAATTGACCGCGCTCGCGCCGGAGCTGCTGCCTTATGCCGAGACGGTGTGGCGGCTGCTCGACATCAAGCGGCGCGAAGGCAAGCGCATGCTGTTCGAGGGCGCGCAAGGCGCGCTGCTCGACGTCGACCACGGCACCTATCCCTACGTCACCTCGTCCAACACGGTGGCGGCGCAGGCCGCGACCGGCTCGGGCCTCGGCCCCGGTGCGGTCGGCTATGTGCTCGGCCTGTGCAAGGCCTATACGACCCGCGTCGGCCAGGGCCCGTTCCCGACCGAGCAGGACAATGAGACAGGCCGCAAGATCGGCGAGCGTGGCCGCGAGTTCGGCACCAACACCGGCCGTCCGCGCCGCTGCGGCTGGTTCGACGCCGTGCTGGTCCGCCAGGCGGTCCGGACCTGCGGCATCAACGGCCTGGCGCTGACCAAGCTCGACATCCTCGACGGCTTCGACACGATCGAGGTCTGCACCGGCTACAAGCTCGACGGCAAGGAGATCGACCATTTCCCGGCCGGCGAGGGCGCCCAGGCCCGGGTCGAGCCGATCTACGAGACCATCGAGGGCTGGAAGGAGCCGACCGCCAACGCCCGCTCCTGGGCGGACCTGCCGGCCCAGGCTATCAAATATGTCCGCCGGATCGAGGAATTGGTGGGCTGCCCGGTCGCACTGCTTTCCACCAGCCCCGAACGCGAGGATACTATTCTGGTGCAAAATCCGTTTGAGGCTTAACGATATCTTACCGGGACGTGCGCTAGTTGAGTTGAAATGGCTGATTACTATCCGCTGATCGCCCGCGCTATTTCCGCCCTGGACCCCAACGCTCCCGGCGAAAGCCGTCGCGCGCTCTATGAGCGCGCGCGCACGGCCCTGATCGCGCAGCTCCGCAGCGTGCAACCGCCGCTCTCCGAATCCGAGATCACCCGCGAACGGCTGTCGCTGGAAGAGGCCGTCCGCAAGGTCGAATCGGAGGCCGCGCAGCGCGCCCGGGAGGCCTCGCGCCCCGGTGCCCCCAGTGGCGGCGCCCGCAGCAGCGGCAGCGGAGACGCCTTCCGCCGGGCCAGCACCCGCGCCGCCGAGGGCACCCCGCCGCCGTCTCAGCCGACCGCTCCACGCACCCGTCCGGCTCCACCGCCGCCGCGTGCCGACCGCCCGTCCTTCAATGTCGATGACCAGGGCGACGCTCCGCGTGCGCCGCGGGCCCCGCGTTTCGACGCGCCGCGCCAGCCAGGTCCCCCGGCAGCGCCGCCGATGCCGGAGCCGCCGGCTGCTCCGCCGGCCGGACGTGATCGCCCGCCAGGGCGCCGTCCGCCCGACATCGGGCCGCCACCGCCTCAGCCGCCGGCACCGGGCGTACGCGGTTTTCGCGACATCACCGCCGACGTGAACGATCTCGGCGGCGCTGCCGCGCAGGCCAACCGCGCCGCGCGTCGCACCTACGCCAATGTGCCCTCGCCCTCGCCGGAGTTCGACCGGCTGGAGCCGAGCCTCGAAAATCGCGCCGGCGAGCAGGACGCGCCCTATTCCTACGACGAGTCGATCGAGGAGGCCGAGCGCTACACGCCGCAGCCGCCATCGTCGCGTCCGCGCGTCGCGCCCGAGCGCGAAGCCAAGAAGCGCGCCCGCACCGGCTCCGCCTTCCCGTTCAAGAGCGCGATCGCCGTCGGCATCGTGCTGATCCTGGTCGGCGCCGGGATCCTCTGGGGCAAGCCCCTGATCCAGACCGTGAGCGGCCTGTTCAAGTCCTCGCCGACCCAGGTGGTGGAGGCGCCGAAGGATCCGGCCCAGCCGCAGAGCAAGCCCAAGATTCCGGATCGCGTCGGCCAGCCTTCGGCCAGCGACCAGCCGGTCGCGCCGGTGGCGCAGAAGGTCGTGCTCTATGACGAGGATCCGTCCGACCCGAAGGGCAAGCAATATGTCGGCTCGGTGGTGTGGCGGCTCGAGCCGATCAAGGCCTCGGGCAACCAGAAGGCCGACGTCGCCGTGCGCGCCGACATCGAGATCCCCGACCGCAAGTTCAAGATGACGATGTCGTTCCGCCGCAACACCGACTCGTCGCTGCCGGCGAGCCACACCGCGGAATTGACCTTCATCCTGCCGCCGGATTTTCCGGGCGGCAGCATCTCCAACGTGCCGGGCATCCTGATGAAGTCGAACGAGCAGGCGCGCGGTACGCCGCTCGCGGGTCTCGCGGTCAAGGTCACCGACGGCTTCTTCCTGGTCGGCCTCTCCAATGTCGACGCCGACCGCGCCCGAAACGTCCAGCTCCTGAAAGAGCGCTCATGGTTCGACGTGCCGCTGGTCTACGCCAACCAGCGCCGCGCCATCATCGCCATCGAGAAGGGCGCCCCCGGCGAGCGCGCCTTCAACGATGCGTTCGCGCAGTGGGGCGATTAGGGCTCCTCTCTTCCTGTCGAGGGAGATCGTCATGCCCGGGCTTGTCCCGCCTGCGCGGCCGAAGCCGCTTCGGCGCGGCGAAGGCCCGGGCATCCAAGGTTTTCGTGCCGCGGTCTAAGGCGTGGATGGCCGGGACAAGCCCGGCCATGACGCCAAGGATGGCCGGCGCTACTGCGCCGCGGCCTCCCGCTTGCGCGCGGCCGCGTGCTCGCGGTCCATCACGGCGCGGCAGCCGGGGCTGACCTGCGCCTTCTTCTGCACCATGCAGGCCCTGACGCGCGAGATGTCGGGAATCTCACTGGAGCACAGCCGCATCGCATCACCTGTGCACATCTGCTGTGCTTCGGACGAGAAGGCGAGGCCGGGCGATGTCTGGAGTACGATGGCGGTGGTTGCGAAAGCGAAGAGCGAAACGATGGTCGTGTAGCGTGTCATGACGAATGCGTCCCCGAGTTCCGTGGTTTGAACCACTTGGTTTTGGGGCGCCGCACGCGGCTTGATCTGCCGCATGTCACAGCCTTCACGCCGGGAACTTTGGTCCCGCATGTGGTCGCTCGATCTCTCGTGGTGTTCGAATCGAAAAGTGCTGCGCCGCCCGATTCGAGTATGCGCGATTGTCACGCGGCTGCAATGGTCCGCTCGAATGAATTCGCGGTTGTTGCGCGTCCGTCACGCAGCATGCGGTGCGAGATCAGATCAACCGATCGGGCGACGCGCTCGCTTCCTCCGCGTCGCTCGCGCCTGATGCTGCGGGGTGTTCCTCGACGGCCGTGACGCCTTTCGCAGTGAGCTCGAACAGATCGCCGTCCTTCATCACATAGCCGTCGGCGATCAGCTCGCCGATCTTGCCGTGCCGGTCGTCGGAAAAGGCGACCGACTGGCTGATGTCCCGCAGGATCGAGAGCTGTTCGTCGCGCAACATGGCTTCACGCTCCGTGCGCCGGGGATCGTTCCCGGCCTTACATGCCGTGGCTCTGAAACACCTTGCTGCAGGACTTCGACAGCTTGGCCCGGTTGGCCTGCAGGCACGCCTGCACAGCGCCGTCATTGCCGAGGTCCTTGCGGCAGAACCGCGAGGCGTCACGCGAGCAGGCGTTCTGCTCCTGCGGCGTACCCATGTGGCCTTGCGCGAGAGCAGGCGTGAGCGACATACCGCTCAGGGTTGTCAGGGCGAGCGTCGCCATAAGGACGGATTTCCGGGACATCGACAAACTCCAATCTGACTGCAGGTATGAATTTCAGTCCTGTCTGAACTCGTCGCCTTGCCGCTTGTTCCCGTCCCGACGGGCCGGCGCCCCGCTATTCAAGGTTCCCGCGTCGCTGCTATAACTGCGGCGAAGGATGAGGATGCTTGATGAAACGCTATCTGGTGTTTGCGCTGGTCGGTCCGTTCGTCGGCGGGTTCCTGCTGCTGCTGACGACGACCTATCAGTCCGGTTACTGGGCCCAGAGCAATCTCGGCGAGGTCGGCAAGCTGTTCGCGGTTTTCTTCAAATCGCTGCAATACAGCTATCTGTTCGGCTTCCTGCCCTCGCTGATGATCGGTGCGGTCGACGACATCCTCATCCATGTCCGCCGGATCGGCCCGGTGCTGCGGATGATCCTGGTCGGCCTGTTCGCCTTCGTGTTGGCGTCGCTGACCTACAGCTCGCGCGGGCCGGATTCGGGCGCGGTGCAATTCATCCTCTACGGCCTCGTCGGATTCGTGCCGGCGGTGCTTTCATCCTGGCTCGTGCATAGATATGTCGAGGAGCCGCAGCCGGCTGCGGCTCGGACCTGAACGCGCGACGTTCGGGCGCGGCGCGGCAACTTCTGCCGCGCCGGCGCGTTCTCCAAAGGCCATGGCCATGCCCGACGACGATATTCTTGCTCCGCGCCGCCCCCGTTCCGGGACCCGCTCGCGCGGGAGTTTTTCTGACACCGAAGCGCGCGGGCCGATCATCGACCAGGACGGCCACGAGATCCGCCCCGAAACACTGGAGCAGGGGTTTCGCGAGTTTCGCTTCGAGTTCGGCCAGGGAAACCCGTTCGGCAATCTGACGCGGGAACAGCGGGTGGCGCGGATTGAGGCGATCGCAAAGCTGCTCGATGTCGCCTTCATCCTGCCCGGCACGAATATCCGCTATGGCATCGACGGCCTGATCGGGCTGATCCCGATCGTCGGCGACATCATCACCACCGCGATCTCGCTGTGGCTGGTGCGCGAGGCCCGCGCGCTGGGCGCGCCGTGGTATCTCACCGCGCGCATGCTCGGCAATGTCGCGGTCGACGGCGTGGTCGGCATGGTGCCGTTCGCGGGCGATGCCTTCGACGTCATGTTCCGTGCCAACATGCGCAACGTCCGCCTGCTGCGCCGCTGGCTCGACAAGCAACCGCGGATTTAGCGCGGCGCTTCTTTCTTCGCCTCTCCCCGCTTGCGGGAAGAGAGCGAAGACAGAGCCTCCAAACGCAAAAAGCGCGACGGCGTTTCGGCCATCGCGCTTTCAGCGCATATCGGGCTTAGCGAAAACTTACGCCGCGTCGGCGTCGGTCTCGGCGGCCGGCGCCGGCCGGGGGCGGCGGGGCAGCGGGAAGGCTTCGCTCTCATAGAGCGAGCGGATGCCGTTCTGGTCGAAGCGCGCTTCCTCGACCTGGAGATAGGCGCCGTTCAGCGAATCCGTCGGCAACTGCTCCATCGCGAACTGCACGGCTTCGGCCGCGGTGCCGAACCGGCGATAGGTGAAGCCTGCACGCTTCTTCTTGCGGATCGCGGCGGGGAAGAGCTCGGCGGAGGTGTTGAAGTTGAACGGACGCAGTGGACGCATGGTCAAAGACCTCGTGATCTTGTCTGGGGCTTTAAGCGCGTGGGGTTTTGAAAGGCAGGGGCCACCATCGAGTGGGCCCGCCGCACATGTCATTTTCGCCCCCTAATATAGGCTGTTTTGACAGAAATGCGACCCCCGCGATGGGAGATGATGAATCCGCGCATGGCAGATCCGCGAGCGCCGTAAACCAAGTAATTTCAATATGTTAGATGGTTTACAGTTTGCCAAGCAGCAGCAGCACGATCAGGACCACCAGCACGACGCCGCCGATCCCCATGCCGGAATGGCCCATGCCATAGCCGTAACCACCGAACCGGCCGGACATGCCGCCCAGCAGATAGATGATCACCAGGATGATCAGGATGGTCCCAAGCGTCATGGCATCCTCCCTGGCGGCTGCCGGATTGCGCGCGTTGGCCGCACCGCCAGAAGAGAAAAGCACATCGCGCCGCCGGGTTCCATGACGGAACCGGGCGGCGCGCAATGTTATTTGGGCTCGAGCTTCAGCGCGGCCGAGTTGATGCAGTAGCGCAGGCCGGTCGGGCCGGGGCCGTCGGGAAAGACGTGGCCGAGATGGCCGCTGCACTTGGAGCACAGCACCTCGGTGCGGACCATGCCGTGGCTGCCATCGTGCTCCTCGTCGACATGGCTCTCGACCGCGGGCTGGGTGAAGCTCGGCCAGCCGCAGCCGGAATCGAACTTGGCATCGGACTCGAACAGCACGTTGCCGCAGCCGGCGCAGACATAGGTGCCGGCGCGGTGGTCGTGCTCATATTCGCCGGAGAAGGGACGCTCGGTCGCCTTCTCGCGCAGCACCGCGTACTGCATCGGCGACAATTCGCGCCGCCACTGCTCTTCGCTCTTGATGACCTTGTCGTCGGTGGTTTTCGTCTTGGTGTCGGGCATGGGTCTCCCGTTTGTTTGGTGAACTTGTTTTCGGTGATCTTGCGATCAGTTGGTGGCCTTGCTGGCGCTCACCAGCGTCGGCTTCTCGATGTAGTTATCCGCGAACAGCTTTTTCAGGTTCTCGACCTTCGGGATGTCGTTGTAGGCGATGTAGGGCTGGTTCGGGTGCAGCGTCAGATAGTCCTGGTGATAGGCCTCCGCCGGGTAGAACGCTTCCAGCGCTCCGACCTTGGTCACGATCGGCTTGCTGAATACCTTGGCGCCGTTGAGCTGGGCGATATAGGCCTCCGCCACCTTCTTCTGCTCGTCCGAGGTGGTGAAGATCGCCGAGCGATATTGCGTGCCGGTGTCGGGGCCCTGGCGGTTGAGCTGGGTCGGGTCGTGCGCCACCGAGAAGTAGATCTGGAGGATCTTGCCGTAGGAGATCTTCTTCGGGTCGAACTTGATCTCGACCGACTCGGCATGGCCGGTCCGGCCGCTCGAGACCGTCTGGTAATCGGCCGTCGCCTTGGTGCCCCCGGCATAGCCGGAGACTGCGTTGACGACGCCGGCGGTGTGCTGGAACACGCCCTGGACGCCCCAGAAGCAGCCGCCGGCGATGACGGCGGTCTGGATCCCGGTTGCGGACGCCGCATCCATGGTGGGCGCGGGGATCACGACCGCATCCTCCGCGGCCCTGGACGGCACGGCGAAGGCCAGCGTCAGTGCGGTGGTGGCGGCGAGCAGCGAGGCGAGGGCGGTGCGGCGCATGGCGATCCTCTTCGGAAGGTCTGACAGTGTAGGGCGGCCGGGGACGGGCGAACAGCCTGTTTGGCCGCGTTTTCGGACATCTGAGATACGGGCGCAGACAGCGATTGTTACGGGGAAACGGACACGAGTCTGTGAAAAATAGCCTCAGACGGCGCGGCTTGGCGA
Organism: Bradyrhizobium sp. Mp27; assembly: GCF_029953005.1. Taxonomy (NCBI): domain Bacteria; kingdom Pseudomonadati; phylum Pseudomonadota; class Alphaproteobacteria; order Hyphomicrobiales; family Nitrobacteraceae; genus Bradyrhizobium; species Bradyrhizobium sp. Mp27. The sequence continues at coordinate 90,136 of NZ_JASAUS010000013.1, forward strand.
GGCCGGGAACTCCGGGCTAGATGAACGCGCGCGATCGCGCTCGACTCAATCATGTGGTGGCTGGAGCTGACCTGACAACATGCTGCGTGTCATTCCCCTGACCCTCGCCATCCTGATCTCAAATGCCGCGATCGCCGCGGCCGAGCCGCAAGCCGGCGAGGACCTCGCCACCTGTCGCGACCGCCAGGCGGAGGCCCAGGCCCGCGCGACGGCCTGCGACAATCTGTTGAAGGCCGATAAGCTCGGCGGCAAGGACAAGTCGCTCGCGCTCGTCGTGCGTGGCAATGCGCTGATCAACAAGCGCGACTATGATCGCGCCATCGAGGCGCTGTCGTCCGCCATCGATCTCGATCCGGACAATGTCGGCGCCATCAACCTGCGCGGGCTCTCCCACGAGCGCAAGGGCGAGGACGATCTCGCCATGGCCGACTACAATCTCGCCATCCAGAAGCGCGCGAATTTCGGCTACGCCTACAACAATCGCGGCACCATCCATCTGCGCCGGGGCGCGCTGCAAAGCGCGCTCGACGACTTCAACCTGTCGATCAAATACACGCCGACGTTCCTGCTCGGCTGGACCAATCGTGCCCGCATGCGCACGCTGAACAAGGATTTCGACGGCGCGATTGCCGACTTCGCGGCAGCCGAGAAGATCGACCCGGCCGCGCCGCAGATCGCCGGCAATCGCTGCATCACCTACGGCATGATGGGCAAGTACGACCAGGCTTTCGCCGACTGCGACGGCCTGATCCAGAAGCAGCCCAGGAATACCTTCGCGATCAACAATCGCGCCGAGGTCAACGTGATGAAGGGCGACCTCGACGCCGCGCTGAAGGACTACAACACGGTTATCCAGCTCAATCCGAACAGCGTGCGCGCCCATTCCGGCCGCGGCCAGATCTACGAGCGCAGGAAAGATCTCGCCCAGGCCCGTGCCGACTATCGTGCGGCGGCCTATTCGCTGACGAAGTTCGACGATCCCGACGTCGCGCGCGCTCGCGCCATCGCGCAGGAGCGCTTGGCCGCACTGACGCCGCAGGCGCCGGCCGGGTCCACCGGGCGCCGCGTGGCGCTCGTGATCGGCAACGGCGCCTACAAGAACGTCCACGCCTTGCCCAATCCGCCGCGCGACGCGAAAATGATTGCAAACGTGTTGCGCGATGTCGGCTTCCAGACCGTGATCTCCGTCAGCGACCTCTCCCGCGACAAGTTCTTCGAGGCGCTGCAGACGTTTGCCACCGAAGCGGAGAATGCGGATTGGGCGGTGGTCTATTATGCCGGCCACGGTTTCGAGATCGGCGGCGTCAACTATCTCGTTCCCGTCGACGCCAAGCTTGCCGCCGACAGGGACGCCGAAACCCAGGCGGTCGCGCTGGAGCAGGTGATCGCAGCGGTGGGCGCCGCGAGAAAAGTGCGTCTGGTGATGCTGGATGCCTGCCGCGACAATCCCTTTGCGCCGGCCATGCAGCGCACGCTGTCGCTCAAGCTGGTGGACAAGGGCTTTTCCAACATCGAGCCCGGTGCCGGCTTCATGGTGGTCTACGCCGCCAAGCACGGCGAGACCGCGCTGGACGGCGATGGCGGCGCCGACAGCCCCTTCGCCACCGCGCTCGCCCGCGAGATCAAGGTGCCGAAGGTCGAGATCCGAAAGCTGTTCGACATCGTCCGCGACGACGTCTGGTCCGCCACCAAGCACGAGCAGCAGCCGTTTTCATACGGCTCGCCGCCGGGACGCGAGGATTTTTATTTCGTGGCGGGGAAGTGAGGGGTGCGTGTGAGACGCGACGGCGGAGCCTAACAACTGGTGTCGTCCCCGCGAAGGCGGGGACCCATACCCCCAGGGAGAAGTGTGGGGCAAGGCGTCCACTCAGAGTCTTCGCCAAACTTCTCCCTGTGGGTATGGATCCCGGATCTGCGCTTCGCTTGTCCGGGACGACGAGCGGAGGTTGAGGCGGCGGCGTCGCCAAAGCATCGACGCTTAAACAACAATACTCAACCGCTTCGCCGCACGCGTAATCCCCGTGTACAGCCACCGCGCCCGGCTATCCTGAAACGCAAAGCTCTCGTCGAACAGCACGACGTCGTCCCATTGCGAGCCCTGCGATTTGTGCACGGTCAGCACATAGCCGTAGTCGAACTCGTCATACGGCTTGCGCTGCTCCCAGGCGATCGCCTCGACGCCGCCCTCGAAGCAATCGGCGCGCACCGAGACTTTTGTCACCTTGTGACCGAAGTCTTCATCCGGCGACAGCCGCATGCTGAGGATGCGCGATTTCGAGCGCGAGGTGTTGCGCGACTTCACACGCCAGAGGCCGCCGTTGAACAGGCCCTTCTTGCGGTTGTTGCGCAGGCACACCAGCTTGTCGCCGGCGACCGGGAAGACGTCCTCGATGTTCTGGCGCTGGCGCACCCGCATGTTGTAGGCGCGGCGCGTGTTGTTGCGGCCGACCAGCACCTGGTCGGCGCCCATGACACGGTCGGGGTCGAGCTCTTTCCGCGACACCACCTCGCTCTCGCCGTAGCGGCCGATGTCGAGCTCGCGGCCCTCGCGGACGTCCATCGACATCCGTACGATCGGGTCGTCCTGGGCCTGGCGATGCACCTCGGTCAGCATCGCGTCGGGCTCAGTGTTGGTGAAGAAGCCGCCGCCCTGGATCGGCGGCAGCTGCGCGGGATCGCCGAGCACCAGCAGCGGGCAATCGAACGACATCAGGTCGCGGCCCAGTTCGGCGTCGACCATCGAGCATTCGTCGATCACGATCAGCTTGGCCTTGGAGGCCGGCGCGTCGTTCCACAGCTCGAAGCTCGGCTGCTCCTCGCCGGATTCGCGGGCGCGGTAGATCAGCGAGTGGATGGTGGAGGCCTCGTCGCAACCCTTGTTGCGCATGACCAGCGCCGCCTTACCGGTGAAGGCAGCGAACTTCACCTCGCCGTCGACGCCTTCGGCGATGTGCCGCGCCAGCGTGGTCTTGCCGGTGCCGGCAAAGCCAAACAGGCGGAACACCGGCGGCGTGCCGTTGCGGCCGGGTTTTGCCTTGAGCCAGTCGCCAACGGCTTTGAGCGCGGCATCCTGATGCGGGGTGAAAGTGGCCATGTCTGTCTTGAGGAAGGGCAGAATCGAGGCGATTCGCCATCCCTCGAAACTAACCATTCGGCCCAAGGGTTCAAGCGGGGCACCACTCTTACCGTTAGTAGGCAATCGCATATATGCCTTCGCAAGAGGTCGTCATGCCCGGGCTTGTCGCAGGCATCCACGTCCTTGGTGCCGCGTGGCTAGGCGTGGATGGCCGGGACAAGCCCGGCCATGACGATGCGGAGGCTTTGGCGCCCAAACCGCAGGGTCACGTACGGTTGCCCGCCCCTACTGCCACCCCGGAACGCCGCGCATGTCGGGCAGGTGGTGGGCGATGCCCTTGTGGCAGTCGATGCAGGTCTTTTCCTTGGTGAACAGGAAGCGCTGGTGCGCCACCGAGGCCCGCGGCGACTGCTTGGTGATGTCCATGGAATCGGCGCTGTGGCAGTTGCGGCATTCCAGGGAATCGTTGGCCTTGAACCGCGCCCATTCATGTGCGGCCAGCTCGAGCCGGTGGTCGAGGAATTTCTCGCGGGTGTCGATGGTGCCGAAGATCTTGCCCCAGACCTCCTTGGAGGCCTGCATCTTGCGCGCGATCTTGTCGGTCCAGTTGTGCGGGACGTGGCAGTCCGGGCAAGTCGCGCGCACGCCGGAGCGATTGGTGAAGTGGATGGTCGACTTCAGCTCGGCGTAGACGTTGTCCTTCATCTCGTGGCAGCCGGTGCAGAATTTTTCAGTGTTGGTCAGTTCCAGCGCGGTGTTGAAGCCGCCCCAGAAGATCACGCCGGCCGCAAAGCCTGCGAGCACCAGCACGCCGAGCCCGAACACCGAGCTCGGCCGGATCAGCACCTGCCAGAGCTCGCGCGCGAAGTCCCAGCAGCGCAGCATAAAGCTACGCTTGGCTTCCACCTTTCCCTTGGGCTCGTCAGCAGCCGTCGTCATCGGCGGCCACCGGGGCTGGCGCGCGAGAGCAGCGTGTCGATGTCGATGAAATCGTTGCTCACCGGCGGCGTGGCGGTGTTCTGCGGCACGTGGCATTCCGTGCAGAAGAAGCGCCGCGGCGAGATCGAGGCCAGGAACTGGCCGTCGCGGTCCATGAAATGCGTGATCGAGACCATCGGCGCCTGCGATTCCGCGATGCGTGCCCGCGCATGGCAGGACAGGCATTTGTTGCCGTTGAGATCGATCTGATAGCCGTCGATGGTGTGCGGGATCACCGGCGGCTGTTCCGGGTAGTTGCGCACCTCTCGCTCGGACGTGTTGCGGTTCGGCAGCATCGGCGGCGCCGCGCCCTCGTCATTGAGCGGGGCCGGGCCGCGCAGGCCCGACGTCACCGTCTGTGCGGTGAGAGAGCTCGCGCCCGCGGCGATCGCGACCGCGAGCAGGGCTATGCCAAATCGTTTCATCATGACAGGTTCACCCGCTCGATGCGCACGGCGCATTTCTTGTAGTCGGTCTGCAGCGAGATCGGATCGGTGGCGTCCAGCGTCACCTTGTTGATCATCTTGGATTCGTCGAACCACGGCACGAACACGAGGCCACGTGGCGGCCGGTCGCGGCCGCGCGTCTCGACGCGGGCGCGGATGAAACCGCGGCGGGATTCCACCTTCACCTCGTCGCCGCGCCGGAGTTTTGCTTCCGACGCATCGTCGGGATGCATGAAGCAGACAGCCTCGGGGAACGCCTTGTAGAGCTCGGGCACACGGCGCGTCATGGTGCCGGAATGCCAGTGCTCCAGCACGCGGCCGGTCGAGAGCCAGAACGGATATTCGCTGTCGGGCGATTCCGCCGGCGGCTCGTAGGGCAGGGCGAAGATGCGCGCCCTGCCGTCGGGATAGCCGTAGAACTGCACGTCGGTACCCTGCTTGACGTAGGGATCGCTGCCCTCGCGGAAACGCCATTTGGTTTCCTGGCCGTTGACGACGGGCCAGCGCAGGCCGCGCTCTTTGTGATAGCTCTCGAACGGCGCGAGGTCGTGACCGTGGCCGCGGCCGAACGAGGCGTACTCTTCAAAGAGTCCCTTCTGCACGTAGAAGCCGAACGCCTTGGATTCCGTGTTGGCGTAGCCTTCCTCGATCTCCGAGGTCGGAAACTTGTCGACCTGGCCGTTCTTGTAGAGCACGTCGAACAGCGTCTTGCCGCGAACCTCCGGCTTCTTGGCGATCAGCTCCTCCGGCCAGACCTCCTCGATCTTGAAGCGCTTGGAGAACTCGATGAGCTGCCAGAGATCGGACTTGGCCTCGCCGGGCGCGTTGACGAGCTGGTGCCAGAACTGCGTGCGCCGCTCGGCATTGCCGTAGGCGCCTTCTTTCTCCACCCACATCGCGGTCGGCAGGATCAGGTCGGCGGCCAGGGCCGTCACCGACGGATAGGCGTCCGAGACCACGATGAAATTGTCGGGATTGCGGAAGCCCGGATAGGTCTCCTCGTTGACGTTGGGGCCGGCCTGGAGGTTGTTGTTGACCTGCACCCAATAGGCGTTGATCAGGCCGTCCTTCAGCATCCGGCTTTGCAGCACGGCGTGGGCGCCGTTTTTGTCGGGAATGGTGCCTTCCGGCAGCAGCCAGAGATGCTCGGCGTGGTCGCGGTGCGCCTTGTTGGTCACGACCATGTCGGCCGGGAGGCGGTGCGAGAAGGTGCCGACCTCGCGCGCGGTGCCGCAGGCCGAGGGCTGGCCGGTCAGCGAGAACGGGCTGTTGCCGGGCGAGGAGATCTTTCCGGTCAGGAGATGGATGTTGTAGACGAGGTTGTTGCACCAGACGCCGCGGGTGTGCTGGTTGAAGCCCATGGTCCAGAACGAGACCACTTTTGTCTTGGGATCTGCGTAGAGCTCGGCGAGCGCTTCCAGCCGGTTCATCGGCACGCCAGACATCTCGGCCGCCTTCTCCAGCGTGTAGTCCGAGACGAATTTGACGAATTCGTCATAGCTCATGTCGGTGGAGTCGTTGGCCTTGGCCGCACCGGTAGCTTTTTTCTGGAGCGGATGCTCGGGCCGCAATCCATAGCCAATGTCGGTCTGGCCGCGCCGGAAGATCGTATGCGCGGCAACAAAATCCTTGTTGACCCGGCCCGTCTTGATGATGTGGTTGGCGATGGCGTTGAGGATGTAGAGGTCGGTCTGCGGCTTGAACACCATGCCGATGTCGGCGAGGTCGAACGAGCGGTGCTCGAAGGTGGACAGCACGGCAACGCGGACATGCGGCGCGGACAGCCGGCGGTCGGCGAGGCGCGTCCACAAAATGGGGTGCATCTCCGCCATGTTGGAGCCCCACAGCACGAAGGCGTCGGTGGCCTCGATGTCGTCATAGCAGCCGGCAGGCTCGTCGATGCCGAAGGTGCGCATCATGCCGGCGACGGCGGAGGCCATGCAGTGCCGCGCATTGGGGTCGATGTTGTTGGTGCGGAAGCCGGCCTTGTAGAGCTTCGAGGCGGCGTAACCTTCCCAGATCGTCCACTGGCCGGAGCCGAACATGGCGAGACCGTTGGGCCCACGCTTCTTCAGCGTCTCCTTCCACTTCACCTCCATGATGTCGAAGGCCTCGGTCCAGGACACCGGCGTGAACTCGCCGTTCTTGTCGTACTTGCCGCCGGTCTTGCGCAGCATCGGCTGCGTCAGCCGGTCGTGGCCGTACATGATCTTGGAGAGGAAGTAGCCCTTGACGCAATTGAGGCCGCGATTGACCTCGGCCTTGATGTCGCCGTGGGTGGCGACGACGCGGTTGTCCTTGGTCGCGACCATCACGGAGCAGCCGGTGCCGCAGAAGCGGCAGGCGGCCTTGTCCCATTTCAATTCGCTGTTGTCGCGCTCGGCGACGAGATTGGCGGCGAGCGCGGGTGCCGGCATGCCCGCAGCGGCGGCCGCGATCGCGGCGGCCTCGAGCTTCAGCATCTGGCGGCGGTCGAGCTTTGGCGATGTCATGATGGCTCTCCCGTCCCTTAGGCGGTTTCGATGGCGTGGAAGACCAGCGCCGCGGAATAGACGTTGGGCAGCGACTGGATGGTGTTGAGCAGGGTGCCGAGGCTGCCGGCATCCGGCGCTTCGGTCACGACGACGAGTTTTCCGCGCGGGTCTCGTCCGTGAATTTCGCAGCCGGGCATCGCGGCGATCTCGGCTTCCAGTTCGTCGAGGCGTTCGGGACGGGCCTGCACGATGATGCTGGCGATCTCGCAACCTGGCGGCGCGACGACGCGGTCGACGCTGAGCACCCGGCCGGTGATCAATGCGCGGCGGTTGAGTGTGGATTGGGCCATGATGCCTGTCTTTCGCTGTTCGGAGGTCAATGCGGGGAGGGTGGCGGGCCGGGAGGACCGGCGAACATCTGGTAGATCCAGACGCCGAGCCCGTATGAGCCGACCGTTCCGACCGCGAGGACGGGCATCACGACCGCGGTCAGGAACAGGAAAGCGAAAATCTCCATGCGCTTACGGCGCACGCGCGAAGTCGTGTCGTCAGGGGCCGACATATTCGGTCTCTCTGAATGGTCTCGGAATCGAGACGGCATCCGGGCCGTTGCCTTGCTGCAATTTAAATGCAGCAGGGCCGCTAACCCGTCCTATTCGTGAGAGTGCGGCTTTTGGGCCCGATTGATGCGGCCGCACATCTTGTCTGACGAGGCGCACAGGATTGCCTTCGGCTTTTCGCCGCCTGACGACCGGTA